>CAZOKL010000190.1:0-1591 GCA_964580305.1 uncultured Bacteroides sp. | reverse complement strand
CCGCCTCGATGGGCGTGATACCGATGATTCTGGGAGGCAGCGGGTTGTGGATGCCTATGGGTGTCGTCATCTGCTATGGCACGCTCATCACGATGGTGTTCCTCCTGACTGTCCTGCCCTGCGCTTACCTTCTCGTATTCCGCGGTTCGACACGACGTCGCGCGAAATGGGACGCTCTGGAACAACAATAACTTATCAAAAAATTCAACCGAAGAGACCTCGCAGAAACCCAGTGTTTCTGCGGGACGTCTCCCACGGTACGACAAAACCAACAATTTATGAACCGGATACAATACATCATCACATGTCTCTTTTGTGCGGTCATCGTCGGCCCGGGCACGAGCCACGTCCAGGCACAGACCACGCTCACACTCGACGAATGCGTGGAGCAAGCTCTCCAAAACAATGCCCGCGTGAAGAATGCCGACAACGACCTCAGTGCCGCAAGTCACGAACGTCGTGCGGCTTTCACCCGCTACTTTCCCAGCATCAGCGCCTCGGGCAGCGGTTTCCTTGCCAGTGAAGACATTCTGCAACTCAACCTTTCTCCCGAAATGGGCATTGGCATGATGAAGGATGGATGGCTCGCCGGCCTGACTGCCTCGATGCCTCTCTTCACCGGAGGACAAATCATCAACGGTAACCGCCTGGCAGAAGTCAACGAAGAGAAATACCGTCTTCAGCGCCGACAGTCGGTCAATGAAGTGGTCCTTACCGCCGAACAGTATTACTGGCAGGTGGCCATGCTCAAAGAGAAGCTACGCACACTGACTGTCGTGGAGCAGCTGCTGACACGTCTTCAGACAGATGTGGAAGCTGCCGTCGAAGCGGGAGTGACCAACCGCAACGACCTGCTGCAAGTGCAACTCCGTCAGAACGACACGCAGAGCTCACGCATCACAGTGGAAAATGCCCTCGCCCTCGCGCGCCGGTTACTGGCACAATATATCGGCAGCACGGACGATAACCTCGACGTTGCCTTCAATGCCGGCGACTCCCTGCCGCCCTCGCCTGAAAACCTCTATGCCACCCCACAGCAATGCCTCGCCCTCACGCCCGAATACAATCTGCTCCAGGCCAAAGTGAAGGCCACGAAACTGGAGCGCAAGCTCACCCTCGGCAAGCAACTCCCCACCGTGGCCATCGGAGGGGGATACATGTATGACAACCTCCTAGGGTTCGACCAGACGTTTTGGGTGGGATTTGCCACCGTCAGCATTCCTCTGAGTGGATGGTGGGGCGGCTCGCATGACATCAAGCAGAAGAAGCTGGCCGTGCACACAGCCGAAAACAATCTTCGCGACCAAAGCGAACTGCTCATCATCCGCATGCAGAGCACTTGGGACGACCTCAACGATGCCTACCGGCAAGTACAAATAGCCCTGCGCTCCATCGAGCAATCGACTGAAAACCTCCGCCTCAACACCGACTACTACGAGGCCGGCACTGCCACCATGAGCGATCTGCTCGACGCACAGTCTCTTTTCCAGCAAAGCCGCGACAAGTTTGTCGAAGCCCGTGCGCAGTATGAGGTGAAGAAACGCGAATACCTCCAGGCCACCGGACGATAATCCCCGCCTGCACATCCTTT
>CAZOKL010000189.1:0-1643 GCA_964580305.1 uncultured Bacteroides sp. | reverse complement strand
ACTATTCCTCCATGCTCTTGGCAATGCCCATTTCCAGCCCGCGCAGCTCAGCCAGGCCACGCATGCGGCCCAGGCAGGAATAGCCGGGGTTGGTCGTCTTGTGCAGGTCGTCAATCATCTGGTGACCGTGGTCCGGACGCATCGGTATGGAGACACCGCGGCGTTGCTGGAGTTTGAGGAAATTCTTCATCACGTGATACATGTCCACGTCGCCCTCCAGGTGATTGGCTTCATAGAAGTTGCCCTCGGCATCGCGCTGTGTGCTGCGCAGGTGCACAAAGTTGATGCGGTCGCCCAGACGCTCCATCATGCCAGCCAGGTCGTTTTTGGCCGACACGCCCAGCGAGCCGGTGCAGAGGCAAAGCCCGTTTGAAGGGTTGGGCACAGCCTCCACCAGGCGGTTGAAGTCTTCCTCGGTGCTCATGATGCGCGGCAGGCCCAGAATTGGCTGGGGCGGGTCGTCGGGGTGGATAACGAGCTTCACTCCCACTTCATCGGCCACGGGGCAGATTTGTTTCAGGAAGAAGATGAGGTTCTGGCGCAGACGTTCGGCATCGATGTCACGATAGCGGTCGAGTTCCTGCTGGAATTGTTCCAGCGTGAAGCTCTCTTCCGAACCCGGCAGTCCGGCAATCATGTTGCGCGTCAGGCGGTGCTTGTCTTCCTCGGTCATCTGGGCATAGCGTGCCTTGGCCTTCTCGATTTCCTCGGGCGTGTAGTCTTTCTCAGCTCCCGGACGACGCAGAATGAAGAGGTCGAAAGCCACGAATGCGGCACGCTCGAAGCGCAATCCGCGCGAGCCGTCTTTCATCTCATAGGCCAGGTCGGTGCGTGTCCAGTCAAGCACGGGCATAAAGTTGTAGGTCACGATGTAAATGCCGCAGGCGGCCAGGTTGCGCAGGCTTTCCTTGTAGTTCTCGATGTAGCGCATGAAGTCGCCCGTCTGGGTCTTGATGTGTTCGTGCACGGGCACGCTTTCAACCACGCTCCAGGTCAGTCCGGCGTCTTCAATCATCTTTTTGCGTTTCATAATCTCTTCCACCGTCCACACGTCGCCGTTGGGGATGTGGTGCAGGGCATTCACGATGCCGGTGGCCCCGGTCTGGCGGATGTCTTGCAAGGTCACGGGGTCATTGGGCCCGTACCAGCGCCAAGTTTGTTCACAGAGTATCATTTGTCTATCAGTTTTTTAGAGTTACATTGCAAAGATGTTGAAGCCTCCGTCGACCACGGCCACCGTGCCCGTCACGAAGCGTGAAGCGTCGCTGATGAGATATTGGATGGTGCCGTTCAGCTCCTCGGGTTTGCCGAAGCGTTTGAACGGAGTCTGGCGGATGACGTCCTGTCCGCGTTGGGTGTAGCTGCCGTCAGGGTTGGTGAGCAGCGTGCGGTTCTGTTCGGTGAGGAAGAATCCCGGAGCAATGGCATTCACACGGATGCCCTCGCCAAACTTGGTGGCCACTTCCTGGGCCATGAACTGAGTGAAGTTGCTGATGCCGGCCTTGGCTGCCGCATAGCCGCAGACGCGGGTCAAGGGGCGGAATGCTGCCATGGATGAGAAATTGACGATGCAGCCTTCTTTCTGCTCCACCATTGCCTTGAGAAACACTTGTGTGGGGATGACCGTGCCGGTGAGGTTGAGG
>CAZOKL010000188.1:0-1781 GCA_964580305.1 uncultured Bacteroides sp. | reverse complement strand
GTGTCACTTTGTACATTGACGGACAGAAGGCCGATTATCGGGAAGTGCAAAGCCTGCGCCCACGCGACATTGTGAAAGTGGAGTACTATGATGCACCGACAGGACGTTATAGCGGCGACGTGACTTCCATTAATTACGTGACTCGTCAATATAAAGCAGGCGGCTATGTGACATTGGATGCCGAGCAGACCATTGGTTACTTGAACGGCAATTACAATGCGGTTGCTAAGCTGGTGCATGGTGCAACCAGCTACACGCTTTTTGCCGGACATAAAATGAATGAGAGTGAGGGCAATCAGGAACAAAAAGAAGAACATATTTATTTCCCGGGCGATGAGGTCGTGAGGAATTATGAGACGATGGAAGCCCGTGCAAAATCGAATGCACAATATGCCCAACTGAATATCCAAAACAAGACAGACCGGCGAACACTCGTGTCGAAGGTGGCTTTCGTGCGCAATGATGTTCCTGAAAATTACAATGTAAGCAGGCTGCAATACAACGGTCTTCAGCAAACGTCTCGTCGGCAGACACAAGAGAAAGGATGGATGCCTTCGCTGAATTTTTATGGTAATTTTGAGTTGGCGTCAAATCAATATGTGGAAGCATCTCTCGGAGGAAGTTACTCTAACAATACGTACGGTTATGCATATCGGGAAGACGATGGCAGTGTGTCGACGGCTACGGATGAAAATATGTATGAACTGAATGCGAATGTCAACTACGGCATTCGGTTGAAACATAAGAACTCGCTGACCGTGAAGCTTTATCACCTGCATAAAGTCAGCATGTCCGATTATCATAGCACGACCGACTTGTGGCAACATCTGTGGACGGGAGAAACCATCCTGTTCAGTGAATATAATCACCGCATAGGAAAGAAGACCTCTTTTCGTGTGTCGCCGGGTGCTTCTTTGCTCCAATACAGATTGCATGGCGACGACATGATTCGCCAGTTCTCTCCTCGTCTGCAACTGGTCTTGACACATCAGCCGTCGCCCAAACAATACATTCAGTTGAGGGCTAATGTGGGCAATTCGTTTCCCACCATCAGTATGCTGAACAATGTGGAGCAAAACGTCGATTTGATACAAGTGCAGCGCGGAAACAGCAGTCTGGAGACCACAAAGGCCTATTATTTGATGGGTGTGTATGCACTTCATTCTGGCAAATTCAGTTTGCAGGCCACCGGCATGTATCAGTTTTATAACGATATGTATGTGTCCGACCGTTTCATTGAAGGCAATAACCTGATTCAGACTTACCGTTCGGACGTCAACTGGCAACAAATCATCGGGATGCTGTCGTTGACTTGGAAGCCTACGACGAATCTTCAGGTGAAACTGGATGGGAACTATAATTATTCAAAATTTACCCGTGGCGTATCAGCCCATCAGCAGACTCTGTCAGGAAGTCTTCAGCTTAATTATTATTGGCGCGACTTTATGTTCAATGTCTATGGTAAAACTCCGAGCCGGATAATGGATTTAAGTATGATGCGCGTATGGATGCCTGCATCTTATGGAGCTGTTGTGAGCTGGAGTCACAAGGATTGGCGAGTGGAAGCAGGCGTAAGCAATCCTTTTTATGACGCTCGTTGTTACCGTTTCACGCTTGATAGTGATGTGTATAGCCTGCACAGTTCGTCAACTTCAAAGGCCGACCGTATGACCGGTTACGTAAAAGTGGCTTACACATTCGACTTCCTGAAGAAAGTAAATCATGATGCGAAACAAGATGTGGACACGAAGATAAACAGTGCGATACTAAAAGTAGAATAG
>CAZOKL010000187.1:0-1827 GCA_964580305.1 uncultured Bacteroides sp. | reverse complement strand
CACGGCAATCATGTACCTGTTCCGGGTTTAAGTTGGAGTGTTTGGATGGTATGCTGGCTTTGTTGGATTTTCTTGCTGCCGGCTGTCATGGGAGTGGTGATTTTTGCGAAGGGGAAATCCTCGCCCAATAAATGGCCATGGAAGAAGATTCTGTTTGTCTGTCTATATTATGTTGTAATCATATTCTTACTTTCCCTCTATGGCGACAGTGAGATTGTAGCTTCTTTAAAGTATTGTATATGGGGCTTGGGCATCTTGCTTATTCCTGTCATATTCCGCATTAGGATGAAAAAGATTCCCGAAGATGTCTGCCGTTATGGCATCTTAGTTGCAATATTTACCTTGGCACTCGGAGCCGGATTTGTGATGAATAGCTTATTCAGTTTGGCAGCTATTATGATTTCTATCCCGGCATTCTGGTGTTTTATTGGCGATGGAGAGCAAGTATTCTCTTTAAGAAAGAATATCTCATGGCGTGGTGTTTATCTTGCTGCAATTGGCGGGTTCCTGTTTTGGATGGCGCAGTATTCCACGATAGGCATAAAGGTATGGTTATGGATAATAAGTATATCCTTTGTCGGATATGCGGCATCAAGCTATTACAAACATACACGTAGTTGGACAAAACCGTTGATTATATTCTTGGTCTGTTCGTTTATTCTTCCCATTATATCTATCGGCTATAATCCATATAGCTGCATAGATGGGCAGCGTTTGTGCAACTATAATGATTATGCCTACTCGTGTCGCGGCCTGTTGTTAATTGCTGATGACGTGAAAGTGGGAATACGCGACAGATTCGGAAGCGTTGTTCCTTGCGGTTACGATAATATCCAAACATTGGGAGATAGGAGTAAGCCATATATTGGGATTTGTGTGAACGGGAAATGGGGTATATACGATTTGGAACAGCAAAAAGAAGTAGTGAAACCTGAATACAACTTCATATCTAAGCACGGTGATAATGCGTGGAGACTGGTTGGCGTTGATTCAGACAAGTATTTCTTCATTTCCCCTTCCTATTATCGTTTTGACACGAGCAACCCTACTGTTTCTGAAAACCCGATAAATAATTAATCTTCAGATAATCTGCGATGAAGCCCAGTTTATTCATATTACACATTTTGCCATTGCTATTTACTGCCTGCTCATCTTCAAGCGGAGATGGAAAACAAGATTCATCCGAATTGCAAGAGATGACAGACGAAGCCGTGAAAATGGTGACAACCGGAAGCATTGAAGATTCACTGGCTGAACTGCAAATACCCATCGAAGAACGCATTATAGACAAAAGTGTAGATTTGAGAGTTTATTTCGATTCCATCCAAAGGTATACAAATGCAGAACTCTGGATTCATAGGAGGGACGACCCGGATGATTATGTGTGGGAGTCAATGGATGAACTAACCAGATTTATACATGGAGAGCGAGACATATATCCCGTAAAAGATGTGCAAAAAGTGATTTATTGGATGGGGGTTGAACAAGCCTATCTGGAGTCGCATGGCGGATTGGACGATGAAGGCCTTTGGTATGGGACTGCACCCAATGCCGGCGAGCGTTTCATGCTCCGATACATTGAACAGGTGGCCCGTTACTGTCCGAGGATAGAATTGTTGACAGATGTATATAGTGAGGATGGAGAAGTGGGGGTGCTGAACATCCTATCTTGGAGTAATTATCCATTTTACGCTTTCATTTTCAATAAAGTCGGCAAAGGCTATCATGTGGAAATGATGAAAGATTTACAAGGGGAGGTCAGTCAAATTGCAATTGAGGAAATTAGCAAGTTGGTGGATGAAAAGGGTAGGGCTTATTATCTATGTG
>CAZOKL010000186.1:0-1914 GCA_964580305.1 uncultured Bacteroides sp. | reverse complement strand
CCACATCTGTCTTTAAAGGTTTTCTCAGGGCCTACTCACAAGGAAGTGGACATACAGTTCCACGCCTCGTGCATCTTAAATAACTTAAAGGCCTTCGGGGAGCTGTGTAGGCAGGAGGATTAAATGTATGAGTAAAACAGCTAAAATTGTCGTAACGATTATTGTTGTTTTGGTATTTTTATTTTTGTTTGCTTTGATGACTGCTTTAAGAAATGCATCGGGGAATCACACTCCGGGAATTTTAGGGCTAATTCTTTTTGCTGCTACTTATGGTGCAATCAGAGCCATTTGGAAAAGTGGGAAAGATAAAAGAAAGAACAACAACGACTATCCCGATTCAATGCTACAAAAATAAAGTATCGTACTATGTTCAAAGATTACTATAAAATCCTTGGCATAACTCGGCAAGCATCTGCTCCGGAAATCAAGTCTGCTTATCGTGCAATGTCCATAAAATGGCATCCAGACAGAAATCCCGGGGTAGATGTGATTGCAGTCATGCAAGATATAAATGAGTCTTATGCCATTCTTAAAGATGAAGATAAACGTCGCAGGTATGATGAAGAATACGACAGATTTATCAAGCAATACCATGATGATTTGACTTTACATGAAGACAGGAAATACAACCATGTATATGCCGATCAAGATCATTCGTCACATTGGGAATATGACTATGACATTCAAGATGAGACCCTGAAAAAAGACATTAAGACAGCCAGACAATATGCAAAAGAACTCGTAGAAGATTTTCTAAAATCATTTAAGGATGCATCCAAGAACGCGGCAAAGGGTGCATGGCATGGTGTAAAGGGTTATGTGTACGTTGCTATAATTATGGCACTGATTGGCATTGCCATCAGAACTTGCTATTCAACAAATGAACAGAACGTTGCTTCATATCCAGAATTCTATGAACCAATTGACAGTTTATACAAACAAAAAGAAAATTCTGTTCCTGTCAAGATTCTGCCGTCTTTCACAGTACCTGAAAATTGGATCAGATATGCAATAGACAATAATGCCTTTTCAATATCAGTTCCGAACACTGTAGAATTGCGTCATGAATACGACAGCTATACTCGTCAGTTGCAAGAATTGGGATTTGCTTGTAATTCAGATAGAGTGGTATTCCAACAAAAAGGTCTTTCTCGCAAGGAAAAGGATGCCTATAATCACTATTGCAGAATTATGATTTTGCATGTGACAGGAAACGCGGATGATTTTCTCCATTTCTATGAGACTGAGTATATTGACCATGAAACCAAATCATTCTTAAAAGATTTGGTGGTGGCGGAATTAGGTCCAGCATCTCTGCTGGATGAACCCGATTATGAGTGGATACGTATCGGGGCTATAAATGCAATAGAAATCAAATATCGCAGAAACGGAATTAAAGGAAACACAACAGCATGTACCATGTATTTACTTTTCAATTATGACGAAATGGTAAAGATGATGGTGTCTTATCGTGAACAAGAAAAAGATATATGGTTGCCTGATTTAGACAATGTAATTAAAACTTTTAAATGGAATTGATAATGAAAAGAATAAAACCAGAGGCTGGCTGAATCTTCCTGACATATTTCTAACCTTATATATTTGGAATACATTTCAACGTCCGCCACAACCTCACGTTCCTTTTGCGGAAGACATCCGCAAGAATATTGTCATTGGCATGGAGGGAGGGAAAATGCCTTTGTGATAGACTCCAAGCCCGTCAAGGTATGTCAGTTGAAACGGGGCTGGCGTTGCGTAATGGGAAACAACAATCCGCACACCGCGTCATCCAAAGGCTTTCGCGCTTCCAAATACATGCTTCATCAGAATCGAATACGCCAATCATGCGGGAGGCAGGGGCAGGCCGTTCACGGCTCAAGCACCTCCAAGGCTACGGGGCCGAGCAATCCGGAT
>CAZOKL010000185.1:0-1928 GCA_964580305.1 uncultured Bacteroides sp. | reverse complement strand
ATGGCCGATGGCTGTTCTGTTGTTCTTCGGGTGCATCTTGTTGGCTTATGCCGCGTTAAAAGTATATGATGAACCCGTACGAAGATGGCTGACGCATAAATCCCTCAACAAATAGGCTGAAAATATTGAAGAAGAACAGGTTATCCGAACTCCTATAATATAATACCACGTAGGATTACTTTGATTTAAAAACCACCTCCTACCGATATTCTTCTTGTTGAACACATGTAGAGCAAAGTCACTAGTTTATAGATTACTAGAAACTGAGGAAATTTAAAGATGAAATAGTTTACAAGGCATAAAGCCTAATAGCAGTTTGACATAGACAAACTACTTATCCGCATTTTCAATACGTCTCGATAATCCGTTTGATTATCGAAATCAGTCAGATTTTATTTTGATGATTTAGATTAAAAGCCACTGCTATAATGGGGCAGTGGCTTTTATTTAAGTTAACAGAAGAAAGATTTTGCTTCTGCATGGGTTATTATTCCAAAAAGCTCAAGTATATTAATGATAATGGCAAACACCACTCCAATAGAAATAGGCACAAGAAGAATTATAATTTGTGGAACAAATACACAAAAAAGCACCCATTTCATGTCATTCAAAAAGTCTTTCATCTTGATATTGTTTTTATTCTGTTATTGGCAAAGGTACTCTTTTTCCTACACCTATGTCAAATTGTTGGGAATATTTCATTACGTTCTAGGTATATATGGTTTGCTCTGGTGTAGCAGTATGATTCGTTAACTAACTATTCCTGCCAACCCATTTATAATGCGTCTATATGTGGAAGCCGGAGGGCACGATCCCCATACAGATTTACTGTACACGCAGTTTTCAAGACTGGTCTAGCATACCACACTAGTTCGACTTCCAAACCATTTTATTTGTTTATGTTATCTGTAATGTGAAATAATACGGTATTCATCGTAACCATGTCCGGTGGTGCATCTGTGGAATGAATCTATATCCGCTTACTTCAAAATGACCGTCACACCAGTCATTATTTATGGCCGTATAGTCCTTATAATTGGGCACGTTCGGATTCGATGCCCGTACGATTTCTATGTCCTGCGCCGGCATCCAGCTTTGTGCGAACTGATAGTAGGCAATGCCGTCGTGGATGATTTTGTCGACAACGATCACGGCATGACCGGGATAGCCACCGATGACAAAGACATCGCCGACCTCAATCTTCCCGTCTCTCGTAGCGTTCCGGTCGTATTTGAGTTCCTGAGCCAACGAGGCCGTACCGGCATACAGGAACACCGTTTCGAGATAGCTCCGGAAATTCTCGTAGGAATAATCTGCCGTATCATATTGCCGATACCATGAAACGTTGTTTCCATTGACGCGAACCCGGTAGCCGTTTGCCCAATGTTCAAAGTCGCAAGTGAATCCGCTGGTGAAGTTGTAGTGGATGTCCGCATACTTCTTGTTCTTATACTGCCATTCGGCGTGAAGCCGGATGATGGCATCGGCGCACTGCTGGTTTTGTGTGACATCAATGTCGAGGACACCGAGCGAAGTGTCGGATTTCATCTCGCCGTTCCAATAGCGTACTTCCTTGGTGGCTTTTCTTGGAAAGTGCTGAACGAAATAGGAGAACGACGACGGGTCGTATTGTGCGATGGAATCGCCGGGTGCCCATTCCGTCTCGTTCTCCACTGCTACGGAATCGGTTTCCACGGCTTCGGTATTCGTGGGATTGCTCCCGCCACAGCCCAGCAGGAGCATCGAAAGGAATAGAATCTTCTTCATAGTTTTTTCGTTTGTACAGTTGCAAATATAATATATCGCAACGGCATGACAGAGTTTCTAAGCACCTGTTCGTTCGCGAAATGGCGCAAAAAAAGAGCCTGCTCCTCATTGCGAGGAGCAGGCTCGGTTATTACGTACCTGGTAAACAGTTGGAAGCGGAT
>CAZOKL010000184.1:0-2041 GCA_964580305.1 uncultured Bacteroides sp. | reverse complement strand
GAGCAAGGCGAGCGCAAGGCTCAGTGGGAGATAGCTCGGAAGCTGAAGTCCGCAGGCCTGCCGGCAGAGCTGATAGCGGGCACGACGGGACTGAGCGCCGAGGAAATTGATGCGCTGTAATTAACAAAGATGGCACGTGTATGTGATAGGGTTCATTACACGTGCCATCTTTGTTTTTATGTGGTTACAAACTGTGTCAGAATTTCGTTTCGCCTTCGACGTAGTTCTCCAGATACATGTGTTCGCCGTCAAACACGGCATAGGTGAACGATGAAATCCAGTCGCCCAGGATGAGCATGCGCGTCGTGCGGCTGAGCATCAGGTCGAGCTCAATGTGGCGGTGCCCGTAGATGAAGTAGTTGATGTCGGGGTGCAGCTTGAGATATTCTTTGGTGTAGAGCACCAGGTGCTCGCGGTCTTCGCCCATGTAGGGAGGTTCCTTTCCGTTTTCGCGTTTCAGGCGGCTGTGCTTGGCCCACTCCAGCCCCAGCTCCATGCTCCAGCGGGGGTGCAGACTAGAAAACAGGCGTTGCAGCGTGTGGCTGTGAAACATGGTGCGCAGCACCTTGAAGTTGCGGTCGGGGTCGCCCAGTCCGTCGCCGTGGGCCAGATAGAAGAGTTTGCCGTAGATTTCGCACGTGAGCGGCACACGGTGAAGAACAACGCCGCACTCCTTTTCCAGATAGTCACCGCACCAGATGTCATGGTTGCCCGTGAAGAAGTGCACTTCCACTCCGCGGTCGGTCAGTTCGGAGAGCTTGCCCAGAAAGCGGGTGTAGCCCTTGGGCACGACGGTCTTGAGCTCATACCAGAAGTCGAACATGTCGCCCAGCAGATAGACGGCTGCGGCATCGTGCTTGATTTGGTCCAGGAAGTTCACCAGCCGGCGTTCCTGCGTGCGCCCGTGGGGGATGGCTCGCGAGCCGAGGTGTGCATCTGAAAGGAAGTAGACATTCTTCATAAGCGGACGTTTTTAAGGGTTCGTTTGGGGGAGTGACGACACGGGGAGGCAGGCACGGCTTCAGAGGAAGCCCAGTTCGAGCTTGGCCTCTTCGCTCATCATGTCCTTGTTCCACTCGGGTTCGAAGACCAGATTGACCGTGGCTGTCTTCACACCCTCGACCGACTCCACCTTCTGCCGCACGTCTTCCATGATGAACTCCGCGGCGGGGCAGTTGGGGGCCGTGAGCGTCATGTCGATGACGGTCTCGCCGTCGTCTTGCACGTCGACCTTGTAGACCAGCCCCAGTTCGTAGATGTTCACCGGGATTTCCGGGTCGTAGACGGTCTTGAGCATCTTGACGATGCGTTCTTCGATGTTCAGCTTCGTGTTCGTGTCCATAGGGATGTGAATTTGTGGTGCAAACATACACAAAAAATTGCTTTTCTGTGTCGTTTTTTTACAAAAACCGCATCCGGCGGCTTCACTTCAGGCTCAGCAGGTATTTTCCGGGAAGCCTGATTTTCCCTCCGCTCTCCCGCAGGGTGCAGAATCCGCGCCACACGCTGTGGCCGATGGCGCCGTAGTTGCTGCGGCAGATGATGGCATACTGCTCGTCGGGCGGGATGCGGAAGAGCCGCAGGTTTGACCGCAACCCCTCGAAGTTGCGTGGCCGCCCGTCTTTCGGGGCTGCCAGGCGGTCAATGTCTTCCTGCGTCCACACCCTTCGTCCACCGGCGGCGCAGCCCTTGTCGCCCTCCCCTCCGGCAGAGGCCCCTTTTGTCCCGCCGCCGGCCGGCGGGGACTTTAGAGGGGGATTTTCTTTACTTTGCTTTGCTATGCTTTGCTTTTCTTTTCTTTGTGGGTCAATTTCGGGCGAAATGTCCGTCTGCGCGTCCGAAATCTCCGGTTTATCCTCCTCATCCTCCTGTGCCGGCGCACTCTCCTTGTCGGCCGGCAGCAGGCGCAGGTCGGGGCGCAGGAGCTTGTCTTTCGACTGTTTTTTGATGAAGACATACTGCTGCTGGATGGCAGCCGACGTGAGCACGCCCTCGCGCTCGTAGAGCCCGGCATCAAAGAGTCCGCCCTCGATGGCCGCCT
>CAZOKL010000183.1:0-2058 GCA_964580305.1 uncultured Bacteroides sp. | reverse complement strand
CGCAGTTTTTAAGAGGTTTGCTGCTGCAAAAATAATGAATTTGCATGAAAAAAACACATTGCTGCTGCCATATGACATCAACTATCTTTTTGGGAAAATGTTTCTAATGAAATTGCGCAGGATATCTGCCAATGAGGCTTCTTTTTCGGGGTTAACCTTTTCATGTAGCGATTTGCGGTTCAACCGTTCTACCTGCAGCGACGGATTCAGTTCTTGCCGGTTGACGGAATCTTGCGCGGCAGGAAGAAACTGCTCCATGTAAGGGTTTGACGTAGTTGATGTCACCTCCCCGTGTGTGCGGCATGATATGGCAAGGCTGCAAAGCCCGATGCATAAGAGCAAATGCGTAATTTTCATGTGACTTCCTGTTATTTTTGTAAAGTTACTAAGATACATGCAAGTATGGAGCTCTACGTTCTTAATTTATGTTTATAAATGAACTCTAACAATAGCAACTTGTTGATAGAACCAGTATCTTTATGCAAAATTCAAATGTAAAATACAGTATGAAACATTATCTTTTTCCAGTAATCAGCTTATCAATAATTAGGTGTATTACAATCTTGTTCTATGGAATAACAACAGTATTCTGTTTTTAACGAAGATGAACTCGCTTCTCAAATTGAGTTTGTAACTTGGCCATATGACGTATTTACTAGAACCGTTATTAATCCTGAGAAAGAGAAGACAATTGGAATTATCAGTGTTCGCATCGCTAGGAAAAGTAGAGGGTGTAATAGCGGATTTGGACTTTGTGATTTCAAATTGTTCCCGAAGAAAAATAATACATCGAGTGATTTTAATGTAACAAGCTTAACCGCAAATAGTGATAAATTCTTTGAGATAGAATATGATAGCATATCAAATGAATATTATATGAAAATGTTGTTGGCTGAAGCTATGCCTGGCGATACAGATCCTAATACGGTTTCGTTGAAGATTGGCGAAGATTTATATTGGGTAAATGATAGTGAAGCCTTGGAAGAAATAGAAAACTTCATGGGTAGTAATGTTAATGATGATATTTTTGAAGAAGGGTTATTGTCTGCAAAATCATATAAAATTGCAGCCGGAGAAATTCCATATAATTCCTCTTTAGGTTTATATGGAGGATACAAGATTAAATTAATAATAGTAAACAACGTATTTACTGATGATATTACACATAAAGAAGTCTATATGAAGAAAATATTTTTTATTCTGTTGCTGTCCGTGTGCCATTGCGTGTATTCACATTCACAAATCAATGTGTTAAGCGACAAGACCTTGACAGACTCAATAACCCGTTCATCCAAGCCTTACAAACTGGTTTATATACTATGCGACTACTGCCAGCCTTCCGTGGAACGCTTTCCTGAGTTGCTGAATAGACTGAAAGAACATGAGAATGTTGCCATTTTCCCCGTATGTGCGCAAGACAGCGCGGCAGTTTCCGCTTACATGGGAAGGAGTTCGCTGTCGGTACCTGTGTATCTGATAAACCAGAACCGGAAGCGTAGGTTGATAGACTTCTACAACCCGATAAAGGCCGTGTGCAAATACATGGACAAGTGCTTGGGCGTTTCTACCGAAAAAATGGGAGCTTCCGATTATTGCTTGCTGGACAAGGATAATAACGTAATCTTGCGTACAGATTGGGAAATGCAGGACAGTTTGTATTTCGGGCAATTGGATGAATTCCTTAATCGTTTGGGCTCTGAGTGAATCGCAGTTTTAGCTCCTGATATATATTTAGGCATTGTCTTTTTTAAGGGGATAAAACGGTGTGAAGCGTACGGCAGGTGTCAGAGCTTGGCAATCTCGCCGGCCGGCAGTCCGGTAATCTGCGCAATGTCGTCTACGGGGTAGCCCATTGCCTTCATCTTGCGTGCAGTCTCCGCAATAGCCTCGCTGCGGCCTTTCGCCTGTCCTTCTTTCATTCCTTCTTTCATTCCTTCTTTTATTCCTTCTTTTATACCTTCCTTGCGGCCTTCCTTCATACCTTTCTCGAGGCCGTCGCGCAGCGCGCTGCTGATTTGCATCTTGGCAGTGCTAACCATGTCCCAGAACTTGTCGTAG
>CAZOKL010000182.1:0-2107 GCA_964580305.1 uncultured Bacteroides sp. | reverse complement strand
CCACTGAAAATCGACGACAGCATCCACCAGGCATCCAGTGCACTATTGACATTCAGAAATGCAATGGCTACGATGATGCCCAACACACCTATGATCAGGCTGCCCAACTTCAATACCAGAAGTTGCTCCTTGTCGGAAGGATTCTTGCGAAAACGTTTATAATAATCCGTCAAGACAATGGTCGAAGAGCTTGTCACACTAGTAGCCACCGTACTCATGCCTGCTGCAAAGATGGAGGCTATCAGCAGACCGGTCAACCCGACAGGCAACTCATGCACAATGAAGAAAGGAAACACATAATCCGCCTTCTCCATGATGTCAGCAGGGAGCAAATCCGGATATACCTTATAATACGCATACAGCGCAGTTCCGATAAGGAAAAACACAGCTGACACGGGGATGAACAAGTAGCCGCCAAAGAGAGCGGAAAACTTGGCTTCCTTTTCACTCTTGGCCGTATGATAACGCTGAACATAGTTCTGGTCGATGCCGTAGTTTTGCAAATTGATGAAAATGCCATAAATCAAGCAAACCCACAGTGTGGACGAACTGATGTCAAGCGACAAGTCGCCCAGATAGAACTTATTGTCCTGTGCGGCAATCTCGAATGTCTGCATCGGGCCATCGGGCATCTTGAACAATAACACAAACAGGCACACCAACGCACCGCCAATCAAGATGAAACCCTGGATTGCCTCTGTCCAGATTACACCCTTTATGCCTCCCATCATGGAATAAATGATGATGGCAATGCTTGTCACCACAATAACCAACTGGATGTTCCATCCCATCAGACTATTCATCGGCAATGCCAACAGGAACAGGATGGCTCCCATGCGGGCAATCTGGGTCAGCAGGTAACACAAAGAGGCATACATCCGCGCCCATACTCCGAAGCGTTCCTCCAAGAAACTGTAGGCCGACACACTGCCCATGTTGCGATAGAAAGGCACAAAATACTTGGCAGCAAAGTAGGAAGCTATCGGGATGGACAGGCTGAAAACAAAAGCGTTCCAGTCGCTGGCAAAGGCTTTTCCCGGATAGCCCAGGTAACTGATGCTACTCACATAAGTGGCAAAGATAGACATGCCGACCACCCATCCGGGCAGACTGCGTCCGGCTGAAGTAAACTCATCTGATGAGGTTTTCTTCTTGAAGAAAGAACACCCCAGCAGCATCACTCCGCACGTAAATACCAAAAAAACGATGAGGTCAATACTATGCATAATACGTCGGAACTTTACTTAATCACAGGAAGAGCTTCCAAAGCCAAGCGCACACGTTCACGTTCTGGCGCGTTAAATTTGTGGAAAGGCATAGCCACGAAGTCATCACAAATGCCCAAGATGGACAGCGCACACTTCAGTCCTTTCAGATAACTAGAACCATGTTGTCCAACAGTGTAAATCGTGGTGCTAATCTGCATGATGATAGGTTGCACGCGTTTAAGAGTCTCCAGGTCGCCAGCCTTGGCTGCATTATACATGTCCACATAAAGTTTGGGGAACATGTTGGCGCCTCCGTTAATGCCGCCATGAGCACCCATGAGCACGGCTTCGGCTGTTATCTCCTCCGGCCCCATCAGCATGGCAAAGTCGGGGCGACACTTCATCACGTGCATGACTGACTGGAAATAGACCGCATTGGCCGAACTGTCCTTGAAACCCACCACACGGGGATTCTGTGCAATGCGCAACACAGTGGCAGGTGCAAAGTTGACCTTCACGTGCGACGGCATATTATATAGGAATACGGGAAGAGGCAACTGCGGTATAAGGTCCTCATAGAACTCAGCCAATTCAGGTTGTCCCGGTGCAAAATAATAAGGTGGAGCCGAAACCACGCCCGACGCGCCGCAGTCGGCAGCAATTTTTGCCATGCGGATACTTTCAACAATGGAAGTATCAGTGATGCACACCAACACGGGCAGACGTCCGTTGTTGATGCGACAAGTTTCACGAATCATCTCGTGACGCAAATGATAGCTCAAGCTCTGCTCTTCACCCGTCGTGCCCAAGATGAACAATCCATGTACGCCTCCTGCTATGAGGTGTTCAATCAAGCGTTCCAGGCCTTCCACGTCTAACGTGTCGTTGTCTTTCAAAGG
>CAZOKL010000181.1:0-2115 GCA_964580305.1 uncultured Bacteroides sp. | reverse complement strand
ACCAAGAAGAGCCGAGCGTATAATCGAGAAACTTAAAGTGTTGATAGATTGGTAAGTGGATAAAAGCACCGTTTAACTACAGAAAGGTGAGGAAGTATTTCGTTTTTTATCGTATCTTGTATCGAAATAACTGTACGGATAAATGAGTGATTGCATCATCTCCGACTATTCAGGAAATGGATAATGAAGAATAACAACAAATAAAAGACGATTATACAATGAACTACATTAAAAACATACATGTGAACAACTTGTATCATCTGCAAGACTTTGATATTCACATTGCAGATGAAAAGGCTCCGCATCTGATGCTGACGGGGAAAAATGGCAGTGGCAAAACAGTGCTTTTGAATGCCATTGCGTCATTTTTAGATAATATCAAAAATGATAAAAATTTAGGTTTTACAAAATATCGGGAGAATTTAGAAAACACTCGTAACAGGTTGAGCCTTGTGAAAGATGCACACGAGTTAATGCAGACAAAAAACAGCATCAATTTCTATCAAGAACAGATAAATAAGATCTTTGGGCAAATCGAACTTGACTTTGTGGATGTTGCAAAAATGATAGAAGATTACCAGAATGGAGATTTTATCCTTGCATTCTATCAGGCGGCTCGAAAAACGCAAATGATAGAACCTAAAAACCCTACGAAGCCCGAACTTAAGGTTAAAGATGATGTTCGCAGTATTGTTACCAATCAATTCTTGAACTTTCTTTCCGACCTGAAGATTCAGGAAGCGTTGGCACGCAATGAGCAACAAAATGAAGATGCAGATCAAATTGCCCAATGGTTTGCCAGTTTTGTGGATTTACTTCGTCAAATTTATCAAGACAATGAATTGGAACTGAAATTCAATTACAAGGATTACAGTTTCTTACTGTGTACGGAAGGTAAAGAATTTAAGTTCACCCAGACTTCGGATGGTTTCGCTGCTATTTTGGATATTGTGGCAGACTTGATTCTGAAGATGCAGACTCCGGACAACTTGACACGTGTATACCAAAAGAAAGGCATAGTCTTAATAGACGAGGTAGAAACACACCTTCACCTTGAATTACAGAAAGTTATTATGCCTATTTTGACCAAAGTATTCCCAAATATCCAGTTCATCATCACAACCCATTCCCCTTTTGTCCTAAACTCGCTGGACAACGCTGTGGCTTTTGACTTGGAACATCGGGAAGTTATAAGCGAACTGAAGCAGTATTCATACGAAGCTTTGGCGGAAGGGTATTTTAGAGTTTCTTCCGAATCCGGCTACACGGAGATGCAATTGGATACATTGAAAGATCTGTTGAGTAAACAAGTATTGACAGATGCAGACAAAGCTAAAATAAAACATTTGATAACTGACTTGGACAAAGTACCTGAAACGGTTTCCCCGAACATAGTGGGCACGTATTTAGACCTCAAAAACAAGTATGCGTCTGTCATTAAATCTGTTATATTATGATAAGAGAGAAAAAAAGTACGAATGCGCCGACTTCTCTTTCAACGACCACAGATTGTAACGGGAAAGATGTGTATGCACAACTGATGGCCGATCAGCACGAAAAGTGCTACATCTGCGAACGGAAACTCGTAACAGATTATGAGATAGAACATTTCAAGAGTAAAAACAATCATCCGGAGTTAATACATGAATGGACAAACTTGTTCTTGGCTTGCCGATACTGCAACAGGAAAAAGTCTGATTCGTTTGATGATATTGTTGATCCACTTGTCACGAATATAGAGGATGAGATAAGCCAAAGAATAGACTTTAGACAGAACAAGGCTGTTTTTAATACTCTAATTTCAGACAAACAACATGACAACACGGTCAAGATGCTCAATCTGTTTTATAATGGGGGAGAGCGCATGATTTTACGTAATCTGAGAGAAGAAAGGTTTTTCAACTACGCCAAACAGAGAGTGACAGGTTTTATGAAGGTGGTCAATGATTATCTCGTAAACCCTACGGAAAGCAGCAGAAATATAGTAGCTAAAGAATTGGCTATAGATAAGGAGCTATTAGGCTTCAAGTATTGGATTATTCGTGATTACAATTTGAATGAGTCTTTTAAGAACAATATCATTTGGAACAAATGAACAAAATATCACCCCTTCAT
>CAZOKL010000180.1:0-2184 GCA_964580305.1 uncultured Bacteroides sp. | reverse complement strand
AAACGACCGATGCCGGGCACCATTATAATTATTACCTTTGCAGCCGGAAACCATATTTGACACACAGACTCCATGAGTTACTCCATACATGACTTTGAAATCATGGCGCCCGTCGGCTCGCGCGAGTCGCTGGCCGCTGCCATACAGGCCGGTGCCGACTCCATCTATTTCGGCATCGAGAACCTCAACATGCGTGCCCGCTCGGCCAGCACGTTCACCATTGACGACCTGCACGAGATTGCCGCCACCTGCGACATGCACGGCATGAAGAGCTATCTCACCGTCAACACCATCATCTATGACGAAGACATCGACCTCATGCGCCACATCTGCGACGCGGCCCACGAGGCGGGCATCTCGGCTGTCATTGCGGCCGACGTTGCCGTGATGGACTACTGCAACCGCATCGGACAGGAAGTGCACCTCTCCACGCAGCTCAACATTTCCAACGTCGAGGCCCTGCGCTTCTATGCCCGGTTTGCCGACGTGGTGGTGCTGGCACGCGAACTCAACCTGAAGCAGGTGAAGGAAATTCACCGCCACATTGTGGACGAGCACATCTGCGGCCCCGGCGGCAAACCGGTGCGCATCGAGATGTTCTGCCACGGGGCGCTGTGCATGGCCGTCTCCGGAAAATGCTATCTGAGCCTCCACGAGTTGGGCGCATCGGCCAACCGCGGCGCCTGCATGCAGGTGTGCCGGCGGGCCTACACCGTGCACGACCGTGACAGCGACATCGAGCTGGATGTGGACAACAAATACATCATGTCGCCCAAAGACCTCAAGACCATCCACTTCATGGACCAGATGATTGACGCGGGAGTGCGTGTGTTCAAGATTGAAGGACGTGCCCGCGGCCCCGAATATGTGCGCATCGTGACAGAGTGCTACAAACAGGCCATCCAGGCCTGCCTCGACGGCACCTTCGGACCGGAGAAAGTGGCCGCCTGGGACGAACGCCTGCGCACGGTGTTCAACCGCGGCTTCTGGAACGGCTACTACTTGGGCCAGCGCCTGGGCGAATGGAGCCGCAACTACGGTTCGGAAGCCACGCAGAGAAAGGTCTATGTGGGCCGAGGCGTGAAATATTTCTCCCGGCTCGGCGTGGCCGAGTTCCTCATTGAGGCGTCCGACCTCCGCCCGGGCGACGACCTGCTCATCACCGGCCCCACCACAGGCGCACTCTTCCTGAAACTCGAAGACCCGCGCGTCGACCTCCGGACGGTCGACCACGTGGAGAAGGGCACGCACGTGTCGTTCAAGGTGCCCGCCAAGATACGCCCCAGCGACAAGCTCTACAAGATGGTGGCCGCCGCACCCAAGGAAACGGTATGAGCCATTGACTTCCTCCCCCCCCTTTTTCAGACAAACAGAAGCACGAAGCCACAACGCGACCACCACTCCAACTCTGCATGTGCGGGTCTGCTTGCAGCCTCGTGCCTGCTTCTCTATTCATGCCTCATGCTCCGGCGTTCACAATGCGAAAACGGCTCAGATGCACGAGTTGATGCCCAGCGCACCGGCAATGGCCGATGCCACAGCAATCACCACCTTGAGGATGGTGCTCCAGATGTTTTTCTTTTTCTCATTCATGAAACCAAACATAATTTACCAATTAACCAAGGAGAACCGATGACCGGACTTCCGGGAGGGGACAGCCCGGTCAATCAATTCTCAATTCCCTATCACAGCCCGTCGCCTTCATCGTCGTCACCGGGCTCAATCGGCTCTTCAGGCTCCGACGAGTCGCCGGCGCGGTCGAAACGCTTGCACTTGGCGCCCGTCACGAGCGAGCGGGTGGCCGTTGTGCCGTCGGGGTTCTTGCGCGATGCCGGCGTGAAGCACACCTGCAACGTTGCCTGCGAAGCCGACACCTCATCGGCCGTCTCCACGCCGCGCCCGCTTGAGCGCATCGTCAGGCGGAAGGAGCCCAGCCCGTCGAGCGTCACGCTCTGCGAGGCCTGCAAGTGCTGGGTCATCACGGTGACGAGGTTGTCAATGACGTTTTTCACATCGCCCGAGCTGAGCGAGGAGTAGGCCGCAATCTCGCGCGCCACCTGATCGGTGCCCACATTGCCCACCAGCACCACGCGCGGGTGGTAGAGCTGTTTTTGTTCTTTGTTTTTCAACACTGATTGAAAAGATGTGTAAAGCACTGTCATAGTTGTTTTGTTTTAATTGATT
>CAZOKL010000179.1:0-2187 GCA_964580305.1 uncultured Bacteroides sp. | reverse complement strand
AGACAATGGATGTGTGCGGTCCATCAAGACAACTGTGGATTAACAACTATGTGCAGAACAAAGCCGCCGAATGTGGATTCATACTTGAGGATATCTTTATCTTGGTCTCACAAACAAAATACTTGTTTACAAGCGGATTAAGGCAAAGGCACGCTCGTAAGTATCACTCATACTTCTTTGTATTCCGTAAAGGGAAAAAGCATAAATAGTGAGCCGCTTCCAACTTTGATATGGAAGTGGCAGAAAAATACGATATCGCTCAGGTCTATCTTTTCTAACTATTCTTGGCTTGCCACCATTAAATCGCCAATCTGACAAGTAACATATCTGTCTTGTGGATATATAGGACAAGAAAATAGGCACAAGAATAAAACGACAGATAAAAATTTCTTTTTCATAACAGCAAATTACTTTACAATTTCTATGTTGAAATACTCCGCAAATTCGGGATGTTCTTCAATCAACTTATCCAAGAAATCATTAGCATTACAACTACCAAGAGGATAGCCCAAATCATATATGTATTCATTCACAGCAGTTGTGATGGTATAGTCTCTTATCAAGTCATAATATTCGCTTGTCGCAATAAGATTACAATCATATTCAATTCCTACACTTACTTCCTTAATCGCCTCATTTTCTTCAAAAGGAATGAATTTCACTACCAAATGGAATTTCTGATAGGCGTTTCCCTTTAATTCCTTATTGATAGTTGAGCGCAATTCTTCCGTAAGAAATACTTTCGTGAACAACTTATTAAAGGGATGGATTAAGTCTGCATCATGTCCAATGTAATCGCAATCATAGCAATCCCATACACCATCAATCAACTTGTAGATTTTCTTATCACTCATACCTTGTCTGAATTATTACATGGTAACAATGATTGCCAAAGCAAAAGCTATCCAAGAGAATAGAGAAATAGCTGCCATCTTGAAGCCATTCTTTCCTTGTTACGTTGGATAACCGTTTGTTATGGTCAAACTGATACTCAAACCAAACAAGGTGTAAGGCTGCCGCAATAATACCAAGTAAATAAATTTCCAATATGCTCATCTGATTTTGAATTATATGTTATACAAAAAGTTGAATATATATCATTCGTATATAGGCATTCTATTTCGCTTCTATAAGGATGTGATTTTTACAAACTCAGCAATTTCAGATAAGATTTTATCCAAATCTCTAGAAGACAACCCTATCGACCTTTCTGCCAACTTTGGAATCAGCGTAGAGATAGATTCGTTAGCATACTCATCCAATTCCCATTTCAACTGTTTTATTTCTTTCTTATTTGCACTTAACAGGGGCTGATACTCCTTGTTTGTCAACTCTTTGTGGCGTAATTTTCTTTTCAGTTCCTGATTTCCTTTGGCAAGTTCTTCTTTTCTGTTTTGAAAGTTTTCTTTTCTGAGGTTGTACTCTTTGTGGAAAGCTACTATTTCCTTCTTTTTCAGTTGGTAAAGAGCGAAATGCCATTCTTTTTTATACTTGTCACATTCTTCCATTAGACTTATATAGTTTTTCTCCCAATCTCTTAGTTGTGCATTAAGTAAATTGACTTTGGCTTGATAATGAAATTCCTTTATGCTTTCCGTATAGAATTCCCTTGTTGTTTCACGTTTCAATATATCTATGACTTCAGGCAGTGTGTAGGCCTGATAAAGTTCCTTTGCACCGTGATAATCAGCCAATATATCAGTAAATTTTGGCCACAATTTTCTGAAAAAAGGAACTCTCACTGTTTCTGTCTTACCACCCTCAGTAACTTTTGCACAAAGGTTTCCACCACTGAGCGGACTGCCCGAAAAGTACCATATCAGGGACATTGCATCATCCTTTTCGTCAAATAAGACAGAATAAGGAGCGCACATCCACCATTCTATATAAACGCCTAACGTGGCTGTTGAGAATGCTCCTGTATAGGCTAAACCGTTCCTTACGCATACAGGTGTGAGTAACATCCTGCTGTCGTTCAAAATTCGTTCACGGTTGGCCAAGATAAGGAAGGCATTGTCTGTGAACAAATCCCTCAATGCCAAATCCTCTTCATCGGTAAGTTTTGGCTTTTGAGGCTTCTTTCGGATGTTGAAATACTCCCCCGTGGTGTCAAGCATAGGCGTTTCCTTGTCTTCTTTCACTACTGGATCCTGCTTGGGATAACCTTGTATGACCCTGCCGTCCTGC
>CAZOKL010000178.1:0-2188 GCA_964580305.1 uncultured Bacteroides sp. | reverse complement strand
AACGTAATGGGTTCGTAGAATTTCATGCCGTCGGCCGTGTAGCAATAGGCCACCGTTGCCGTCACATCAGGCTGCGAGCTGTCCGGAACATAGGTCAGCAGGCGATAGGACGTGTCCATGTCAAACGTGAAGGTGCCGTCAGACCCATTGTAGACGTAGCTGACATAAGGACTGTTCTGGATTGTGGACTCCATCTCGGCCACCTGGGTGAGATAGGTAGTCCAGTCCACATCAGCATCCAAGGCTCTGAACATGATGGTGTTTCCGGTCTTTACGCCGGTGAAGGTCAGTTCGCTAGAGTCGCCTCCCTTGAAAGCAAATTCAAAGTCGCCCTCAAAACTGCTGCCGGAGCCCACATCGGGGTCGGCAAAATAATGGAAGAGCGAGTTGTAGGTGTCAAAAGACAAGACGACGCTGTTGGACGAGAGGATGGAGAAGTGACTCGTCACCCGTTCGTCGGTTTCACCGATTTCTCCGGCCACGGTCACATTGCCGTCAGTGTCAAAGGAAGCCAAGTAAACATATCCGCCATAAGACTGGCTTGCCTCCGGATAATATTCAATCACCCAGCCGTTCGGGGCAGCCGTCAGCAAGTCCATGCACTCCTGTGACATGTTGTCCAGTCGTTGCGAGGCATTTACTTCAAACACGTCGTCAATATCTCCCGTGGTGCAACCCCATGCAAGAAGCGCCATCAGGCAGACACTTATGTTGTAAAAGAGGTTCTTCTTCATAGTCGCAATTTTATAAGTTTACCCAATCATAATAATCAATATCGTCGTAACGACGTGCAATCACATCTTTCAGCTCGTCGATGTCAATGTCCCACGTATCGAGCATATATTCCTTCACCAACTCCAGCTTTTGAGTGATTTTGCTGGCACCGTCTGTTCCGGCAGCGTTCAGAATATATTGCCAGTCTTCATCAGAATAAGTGATGTAATATGACAAAGTTTCAACGAAATCATCATCGTAGCCGTTAGAGGCATAGGCACTGATAAAGCCCAATGCCCAGGCCTCAGAGTCACTCAGGTTATTCCATGTGGCCGAGTAGTCGCCCGAGCTAACCAGATTGAATTCGGTGGAATAGTCAACCGTCTGGTGCAGGATGTGCGCGAACTCATGATGGATGGTGTGCAGATAGTAATAGTTGATATTATCCTCGTCCATCTCCACCCGGTAGCCCGTAGGTGAAGTGGCGTCTTCCTCAATCTGGAACCAGTTGGAAAGCCAGTTGCCGGCATAAAGCGTAATCTTCAGTCCGCCCTCGGCTGTTCCCATGGTGAAAGTGCCGTTGGTGTTCCATCCCACCGTGCCGATGACCATGAACTGGCGTGGTGCATAGCTCCGCACGAAGTCCTCACCGCCCACTTCGGCATAAGGCTCCAGCCACAGGAATTTTACCATCTTGGCCAGGATGATGCTCTGTGACATTTCTGCCGGAACCAGGTCATAACTAAGGTCGCTCTCAACATCCTCATACTTGTACATGAACTGGATGTTATAGGGAATGCGGTAGTTCTCTTCCAGCCACTCGTCAAACTCGTTGGTTTCATTCGCCGAGTCGACAATCACACTGGTGGAACTCAAATCGTCCTCGCCGCAAGACTGAATGGCGACGACCGCAAACAAAGCCAATATATAAGTTATCAGTTTCTTCATACGTGTGTATTTTTAAAATTAAAATGACAGAAGAATTTATCTCGGGTTAGGCTCCAGTCCCGCTTCAATGACCAGGTCTGGAATCTGCACGGCCAGACGCGGGTCATAGGGCTGAATTTCAATGTCGGTGCCATCTTCCACCGTGTGCGTGTAGGCAATGCCGTAACGCTTCAAGTCCATCAGACGTGTGCCCTCATGCACCGTGAGAATGCGGCGTGCGTGCAGGCAGGCGTGAACCATGTTTTCCTGCATGCCGGCATTGACCGTGAAACGGGGCGCGATGGTTTTCTTGTAGAGGTCGCTGGCAGATTCATACCATGAAGCAATGTAGTCTGCGCTCAATTGTGAAGACGTGCCACCCTGAGCAATGTAGAAATAAGAAAGGTCTGTGGCCGCTTTGTCATACTCACCGAGCATTGCGTATGCCTCGGCCCGGTCAAGCAGCGTACGCTCCACGGAGAAGCGCACATTCATGATGTGAGCGTAACCGATGCCCTGCACCTCGTCCGTGTAAACAAAATATTCA
>CAZOKL010000177.1:0-2218 GCA_964580305.1 uncultured Bacteroides sp. | reverse complement strand
GACAAATATCTCCAAAGACATCATCTCATCCGTCAAGAGCGCATACGGACAGAAAATCAGGGTGTTTGATACCCAGATACCCCACTCCGTCCGTGCGGTGGAAGCCACCGCAGAAGGCAAGAGTATTTTTGCCTATGGTATCCGCCCACGGTGCTGCTGTTCCATCTGCTTTGATTCTCATAGAACCAGCGGTCGCACCATTGGCCTACTGTGTAGCTGTTTTCCTTCTGCATGTCGTCGCCTCCTTTTGGCAAACAAACAATATCACAGAAAGAAGGAAATAGCTACTGGAAAGACCGGAAAGTGAGGAGAAAAACAGAGGCAGAAAACTCTCATTCCCCTCCATCCACCAAGTCATAGACGGAACAGTTCAGCACCTTTGCCAGTGCGTTGAGGATATTGAACTGTGCCTTGGAAATGTCGTTGTTTCTCTGTTCATACATCTGGATGGAGCGTAGAGAAACCGTACTCAGTTCTGCAAGCTGCGCCTGGGAGTACCCAGCTTGCTTGCGCAGACGCTCCAGATTGGTTGGCGTCTTCTTGATTCGTTCTTCGAAGGCATCCACCACATGCAGAATATCCATCTCGTGGTAAATCGGGTACCACTGAAGCATTTCACTGGGTTTCACAACAGCGGTGATGGCTCGGAAGGTTCGATTCATATACCACTGGCAGTAGGCCAACGCCCAGCCCACCCAATATTCCGGTGAGCGATCAAATTCTACATACTCCGGGAGATTCCTTTCGTTTTCTCCGGTTACGCAAAGATACAGTTCGACGCCGGACTTGCCGGCAACTATGTCGGGGTGTCCGCTTTCAAATTGCTGGGGAAGCAGTTTTGTTTCAAGAAATGCCTGAAAGAACTTGTCAATTTCCCAGTGGCGGTAATTCACGGCATAGTCCAGCATGGTCCCCATGGCAGACATGGCGTTTTCGAGATATAGTTTGTTATAGGCGTGGATCTCCATGTTTGATACCTCCACGAATGATGTCCAGAACATACAGTTCATTGGAATCGATCGTCAGATCCGCTCTGCTCTTTGAGTAATCACTTCTCGCTTTCAAATCGCGCTTCAGATATTTTGCGTGGTAGATGGTCCAATCTACTTCCTGCGCTCCAACATAAGTCAGATTAGCAAACGACTTTTCGGTACGCAGCATATACTGAATCCCCAGTTTGCCCAGCTTCATGGCTTTGGCCAGTTGCTGAACGGAAATCGTGTTGTTCACGAAATCTTTGGCAAAGGAGAAGTAGGAATCGTCTGCCCGATAACCTTTGATCACATCGTAGTCAGAGACATCAATGCTGAAATTCTCGATGAGATACGCTTGTGCCTGTTTACTGATGGGCGCAGTGGAGGTGAAGGTGCGGTTTTGAATCAGCAGCGTGATCCAGTTCAGGATATTGTAGGCCGGGTCGGATAGATCCAATACCTTCAAGCCGGATAGATCCAATTCATATTCATTTGCATAGCCGTTGACGGCTTCGTTTTTCGATGCCCATTCGCACGCCAACTCATAATGCATCGTGCAGTAGAAACCCTGGCCATAGTCATTCTTGGCGCTGCCTTTGCCCAGTTCAGGACGCTTGACAATTTTATCAGAGCCGTGATAGAGTTTGATTCGCTTTGGCATGGTCATCCTCCTATTCTCACCATAATTATATCATTTTAATGATATAGTCTCAAGAGATTTCCGTCGATTGGAGGAAGTTTTTATGTCATTGTAATGATACAATTACAGAGCCAAGAAATTTACCTGCTTAGCGCGGCTATATTCTTTGTTTATGCGGCGCATCTCCTGCGCCACTCCTCTGCCTGCCATTGTTCCTCAAACCGGGCGGAACATCTTTTAATACACAGAATCCAATCCCACACAAATCCCAAAAGACGAAAGGGTTTCTTGAAACAAGCAGGGCAAAAAAGTGTTAAAGAGGAATTGCCGAAACAGATGAAAGGGGTAAAGAGGGCGGTAGAGTGCCGACTGAAGGTTCAGACACACATTTGGGACCGCATCCCCAGACATTCGAACCCCACACGCCGAACCAAACACTGCCAAACAGGGTTAAAGAGCATTGAAAAGCAGCAGAAAGCAGCGGTTTTTCTCTACCCTTTTTCTCCATTCCGTGTAATCCCAAATGCGGAAATATCCCGAAGACGCCCCCTACATAGAAACATCTTCCATGACAAGCTGTTCGCTTTCTGCGTGACCGGAGAGG
>CAZOKL010000176.1:0-2273 GCA_964580305.1 uncultured Bacteroides sp. | reverse complement strand
CGTTTGTCCCCGACGAGGGCCTCGTTAGTCCCCCACGAGCCTGCCGTGTGTCCCGGACAGGAATTTGCACGTCTTTCGGCAGCTTTCAGGATTGACTAATTATTGACAGAAAAGCGGGTTAATAATATGGTTGGTTGTTTATTTATGAGTCTGCCAGTTCACTGACAAATGGCCGTGAGCCGTATTGCCAGTGTTAGAGTTCATAATTCCCAGCAACAGATTGGGCAATCACTGTTGGGCGTAATGCCTATGAGCCGTCTGTTGTTTTGGTCCACCGTGAATCCATACAGATAGACATCTAATTTGTATTGCATTTTCAAGACACCATCTTTGTTGAATACTTTTAAGATGTTTCCGCCTTTGTCTGTTATGTCGCTCGTCCTCCTTTCACGTGATGTTTCTTGTGAGCACAGCACATACAGGTCGTCTCCTGTCCACTGCACGTCGCAATAGCCTCTGTTTTCGTTCATGTCAGAGGGGTATGATTCTTTGTCGTCGGCAATGATGCTGACCACTTCGTGCGTGTTCATGTCATACAGTTCAATCACACATCCGTTCTGGGTTGCCAGGGCCAGCCGGTTTAATGCGTGGTTGTAGGCCATATAACTTCTCCAGAGGTATGCCTTTCTTGCCGTGTCTTCCCCCTCTGATTCCGGAATGTTGAAATAGGAGATGCTCCCATTGGGACTCCATTCAATCACACGATTTTTCCCGCTCATGTCTTCCATGTAAAACGTGGAGTCGTTTCTGCATACAAAGTCTATTCCTCCTCTTACGTTTGTAGGAATCTGTTTGATGAGCGAGCCATCTTTTAGGTCATATACAAAAATATTCCCCTTTGCGCCATCATAAACATAAAGTTTGTCTTTGTTGATTTGGAAGGGGGCAGACAAAATGATTTCGTTGTCTCCTTGTCCTTTCGGGCCGACAGAATAGAGGGGTCTCAAAGAAGGATATTCCAGCACATGATAAAAACAAGAATCTGCCACAAGGTCGAGCATCACAAGCCTGGAGCCGGAAAGACCCACCCGCAGCGGCACCCGCATCATCGGGAGTTCGTCTGTCAGACTCATTTCCTCGCCTTGCAATTCCTGTGTGGGCACGCTTTCTTGAGGGTTGTTTGTGCATGCACACAGAAGCAGGGTCAGGCTGAGAATGTGCAATGTGTGTTTCATGTTATGGTTATTTTAATTGAAAGGCGGATTGTTCATTCTGTTATGGATGACTTGAACATTCAGGTTCTTCTGATTTTTGCTATAAGTCTGCCGGCAGCGCATATCTGATGACAGCCACTTCCGGTTCATGCGTTGCGGCATACAGGGCGTTGTTGTCTTCGTCCACGCAAATGCAGAAAGCAGGCTGGGAGAGTTTGTAGGATTCTACAAGATTTCCGTCATAGTCATATACGTGAACCTCTTTCCCATACGTCGCAGATGCATTCAGGTCTTCCTTTTCTCCACTATACAGCGCATAAATGAATTTGTCTCCCATGGAGATGTCCAGATAGCCCATCACTTCTTTATTGTTAAAAGCCTCTCCTCTCACCTCATAGTTGAAGTCGGACTTTTTGTTCTCCCATTTCAATGAAATCGTATGTGTCGCGTCGTCCAGTGTGTAGCATGTGATGATTCCGGCAATGTAGATAATGTTGACAATGTGTTTTCTGTCTTTTGACAGGGCAAACTTGCCATTGTTGGCCATGACGTTTATCATGTCCGGGATGTTTTCTGACGGTTTTGCCGCATAATGCCCCCCGCTTCCGCACTCTTGAAGCGAGTCATTGAGCAGTGTGAATTTCTTGTCTTCCATGATGCCGGCTGCAATGTATCCGTTCTTTGTTTTTAACACTTCCGTATAGCGTGATTCAGAAGGCATTTTCTGTTCCATTACGGGAGTGGAATAAGACGGGTTTGAAAATAATGAATCCATGGCATATATCTTCATTTTTTGTGCCATCGAATCAAACAGATACAAGGAATCTCCATTCTCGGAAGTTGTATAATCGAGGTTGCCGATGTTCAACACTTCGTTTGGCCCCTCACCTCTGCTGGCAAAGCTGTGGATAATCTTATTTGTATTCAGGTCTAATATTTTAACCAACCCGTCTTCGCCATAAAAATCGGAAACAAACATGTATTGTTTATACAGCGACATGGAAACAGGCAGACCAAAATCTGTGAAAATGGTGGTCGAGTCGGTCAGTTCGATAAGACTTTCTTGTTTTTGTTCACTGCCACTACATGCTGCCGTCAGCAACAGAACCATTGAATAAA
>CAZOKL010000175.1:0-2295 GCA_964580305.1 uncultured Bacteroides sp. | reverse complement strand
CAGATAGGTAAAGGAAATCTGGAGTGGGATGCCGACTATTACGCCTCGCACACGAAAAAAAATACGCTGGACCGGGAAGACAGCCAGAACCACGACAACCGCACCGTGACTTCCATCAATGACGTGGACAACAAGCTGGCCGCCACCAAGTTGTCATACACCCGCCCACTGTGGGGAGGCAGTCTGTCCGTGGGCGGTGAATATACCTACACCGACCGTAGCGACGACTATATCAACCCTGAAGGCTACGTGTCCACGTCATACAGCCGCATCCGTGAGCAGAACCTGGCAGGCTACGTGCAATACAGCCACCCGCTCTCCCTCGGCAGCTTGGGTAGAGGACAACTCTCTGCGGGTGTGCGTTATGAACACAATGACTTTGACTATTACGAGGAGGACACCTATATGCCCGGTCAGAGCCGTATGGATGACAATCTTTTCCCGAACGCTTCCCTGAGCGGGCAGCTTGGCAAGGTGCAGTTACGGTTGAGTTATTCAGCCAAGACTCGGCGCCCCAACTATACCCAGCTGGGCAACAACGTTTATTATCTCAACCGCTTCACTTGGCAGACAGGCAACCCGCAACTGAAACCCAGCCTGACGCACGACCTCACCGTCGTAGGCGTGTGGCGTTTCTTTCAGGCAGTGGTCAGCTACGAAGTAATCCGCGATTACATCCTCTATTGGGGCACGCAGGTGGAGGGGCAATCGACTACGACACTCATCAACTACATCAACCACGACCGCCTGCCCGGCCTGAAGGCCATACTTGCCGCCTCACCCACCATCGGCGCGTGGAACCTCAATGCCAGCGTGGTGCTGCTGAAGCAGTGGTTCTCATTGGATGCCGCCGGAGAACGGCGCACCTACAACAACCCGCTCTTTATAGGCTCGCTGAAAAACAGTTTCACCCTGCCTGCCGGCTTCCTTCTTACGGCGGACTTTACGTACCAGAGTCGTGGCCAGGTGCAAAACATCACGCTCGAGCGGCCTCAATTATTCCTTGACTTTGGCCTGCGCAAGTCTTTCCTGGACGACGCTCTCAGTGTTGAAGTGCGGGCTAATGATTTACTTTTGAGCAGCAAGCAGGAAGCCATGCTCTACATGGAGAGCGCACAGCTAACAGACCTTTCGTGGCATGACACTCGCTCGTTCAGTGTCACCTTGCGCTATAGCTTCAACACGGCCAAGAGCAAATACAAAGGGACGGGTGCCGGTCAGGACGCAAGGAAACGTATGTAAAAGTTTCTTTATGACGGCATCATGTTGCAGTGCAAGAAAAGAATCTGGCCAAGACGTATGTAAATGAAAGATGTTTTCAACCTTGCTTATATGCTTGCTATAAATATCTTCAAGCAATCATAATATTAATGAAAATATTTACGGGCAAGGTGAAAATAATAGTACTTTTACTCATGGTTTTTTGCATAACAATAACATAATGAGTAGGTTGTTACTATATCTCCCATTGCTCCTCATAACATTGTCATCATGTAATAAATATAAGATTGAGGGCTCTGCTTCTGATGCCAGATTAGACGGTCGCATGTTGTTTGTAAAGATGTTGGGAACTGACCGGGCATGGAAAAGCATTGATTCTTGCGAAGTGGTGCATGGAGAATTTTCAATGAAGGGGACAATAGATTCCATAACGATGGCTACACTTTTTATGGACGATATGCCCATTTTGCCCATGGTCTTGGAAAAAGGCACTATCAAAATCAAGATTAGTAATCAAGAGACAAGAGTAAGCGGTACAACGCTCAACAACGCTTTATATGGATTCCTCGACAAACAGAATGAACTACAAAAGAAAGTGGAAGACTTGCTTCACAAAGAAAGTCAGATGATTCTTAACGGTGAAGATCCGGATGAAGCATACGAGATGATAAACCGTGAAGGCCAAAAGTTGTCTGATGACATGAAGAAAATAGTGGTTGACTTCATCACGGACAATTTTGACAATGTGCTTGCCAGAGGAGTCTTCTTACTGATTGCGAATAATATGACCTATCCGATGATTACTCCTGAAATCCAGCAAATCATGGATAAAGCTCCGGCATCTTTTAAAGACAATGCGATGGTCAAAGAGTTCATGACAGCTGCAGAAGAAAATATGAAACGTATGCGTTTAACCCCTCCTCCCTCTCCCAGACCGTAGACCGTCTGAAAAGTAAACTCACGCGAGGGGTGACGGCACGCACACCTTGCAAACGAAATCTCCGGATGACACACCCGCCACAAGCGGCAGGCTGTGCATCCGGAGTTTTTTGATTTAAATTTTTCCATACAACC
>CAZOKL010000174.1:0-2317 GCA_964580305.1 uncultured Bacteroides sp. | reverse complement strand
CGAATGCTTTCCTTGCCAAAAAAGTTATCAAACGCAGAAATGCAGAGCATATCAGGCAGGATTGGGAAAATGTCCGTCTGCAATGGATGCTTTATGTGGTTTGGCATAAGTGCATAGGCAATGCAGACTTCAGAAATTTGCTCCTTTCCATTCCTAGTGATGCTGTTATCATTGAAGACAGCACAGCCAATTATGGAGCTACATCTTCTGTATGGGGTGCAAAGAACAAAGAATTAAGGAATGTACACAGGGCATTGAAGAAAGAGTTGATAGCTCACAATCCTACGATGAAGAAGAAAAATTTGAATAAGCTAATATCAGAAGAATGTGGCAAAATAACGGATGTCGGTAGCTTTATCGGAGAAAACAATATGGGCAAAATTCTGATGCTGTGCAGAATTGCCTTACGGAACAACACCGTTCCGCCCATTGACTATGAACTGTTGAGGGCAAAGAAAATTTATCTGTTTGGAGAGTTGTTGACTTTTGACAGGGAGGAGGCTTTATGAGAATTGAGACATTCAATATTGAAAAGCAGTATAGAGGGATAACTTTGGAGGGGACTTGCAGGGTTATCCCTCCCTCCACCTATTCCATAACTATGGAGAAGCCTTACCAAGGATTAAGCAAAGCAGAATATTTCCGTAACAATAATGGCTATTCCATAGAAAACGTCAAGGGCAGGGCGCAATGGGAGCTTAGCAGGTTATACGAGCAATTTCAAAGCATACTTTATGAATACGACAAGTATAAGAAGTTACTGGATGAATGGATGTCCTACGTGCAAAAGGTACAACGGTTGAAAGAGGAAGCTACCCCATTCAGGCAAGAAGCAGATGCAGAGAATTTGGCCTTAGTTGACTTTCATACGGAAATGTTGGAAAGGGATGCCAAGGAATATTTCTATGATTTGCTGGATAAGTACGGGATTATGCCGTTGTCTCTCTCTCCATCTGTATTGAAAATATCTATCAAGTTGATTGAAGAAGGATTTGTCAAACCTAAGACTGAATGAGCATGAAAGTAATACTCAAGAAAAGCGTGGAGGATTGGTTTTGGTGCGGTGATGACTGTGATATAAAAATAAAAGATATATGGATAAGACACAAGAAACAAAAATAAAGAAACTTATACAGGAGGCCATAAACGAAATAAGTATTAATGCTAAAAGACGCAACGAGAAAAACGCTATTAATACTTTTAAGAAAGGTGTAGCTGGATATAACGGCATTCGTACATTTGGTATTGTTAGTGCAGAAAATCCTAATTCAATAGAAGCCCCAAGACAAATAAATAAGAAATTAACAAAGACTTTTGCTAAATCGTTATCTGATGCACATTACGCTTTTGTAAAACAGAGAGGACATTTTGGCGGAAATGATGAACTTTCTTATTTTATTTTCAATATTAAATTAGAAACATTGAAATATTATGCAGGTTTATATGAACAAGCATCATTCTTTTATTGTTATTTGGAAAATGGGAAAGTTATAAGCGAATATTGGCAGAAAGCTCATAATGGAGAACCATATGATAAAAAGGACAATCCTTATGTAATGATAGAAAAAACGGATAATTGGGTTGATGCTTCTGATAAAGATCAATATTCAATTATAGGAGATAAATTTAAATACATGATTCCATTAAAGATTTTTGAAAGTGTAAATGATATTATCAATAAGAACTCAAAAAAATTTATTAATGAAGATTTTGAAAGCATTATGCAAATGGCGAATGATTGTATAGGAGAAAATGCTTGGAATTACAGAAATAAATTGTATAAGGGCCTTTTCCTAAATGAAAATATTGATATTCTTTTTGAAAAGTCTGATATGTTTATGCTTTGAAATGGGCAAGAAATAAGAAAGCATATTGACACAAAACAGTTTACATATGGATGCATTAGTTATAATGATAAAGGGATGCGGAGAAGAAAGGAGAAAGGTTGAAACATGCGTATGTTTTGAAACGAACCGTTATTGTCTGCACGGGAAGCACAAGGATGTACTTACACTTGAACAACAAGCCTTGCTGAAAGAGTATATGGAAAGTTTGTCGCCGTACAAGCTATATACCTTGCCGTTGATGCGCAATTATGAATGGACAGCGGATATGTGGAATCTCAATAACGAGGAGACACAGGTATCTTTGAAATATGACAGCGAAAATGAGGTGATAATACCCGATTATGACAAGATGAACGATTAAAATTTTTAAGGATATGGACGAGAACAACAATATCATAGAGAACGGCATACGGTTGCAGGACGGCAGGGTCATACAAGGTTATCCCAAGCAGGATCCAGTAGTGAAAGAA
>CAZOKL010000173.1:0-2325 GCA_964580305.1 uncultured Bacteroides sp. | reverse complement strand
TCCATTATAGATTGATCCAATCGAATATAAACCATTCGAGATCATGCTTGTCCAGCTCAATGCAGTCTGCCATGCATTAAACGTCGGATTATCAATGTTCCACCAGATATCAATGATGTTCAGTATGGATGAGCCGATCGTTGACAACACGGAAACGATAGCCACTGTAAAGCTTATTACAGTAGCCGCCGTCATGGCCGCACCGGCAGAAACCCCTAATGTTGTAAGAAGGGTTGTCAACAACGGAACCAGCGCAGCGCCGCCTGTCATCACCACCGCTGCAATCGCCAGAATGGCGCCCACTATAATTACTGCTGTTGCAACGATCTCCCGCCAATGCTCTTTACACCATTCCGCCACCGCTGCGAAGCCATCACAGATCTTTTCCCACAGATTCTTCTCGCAGTCCGGTTTCAGATAATTGTAGGTGTTATAAAACTCTTCTTTGCGCTGATTAATCACCGACGCCACTTCTTCATCGATGCGCACGACTTCAGCCGTGAATTCTTCCGTCTTTTGCCTGAACGCTTCGAGTGATTCCGCCTTCTGCTCCTGAAGCTGTGTGGATGCCTGAACTTGTTCGATCACATCGTCCAGATCGCACACGCTTTTCCTGACATTCAGGGCCTTTGACTTCAAAGAGAACAATTCGGATGCATAGTCATCCACACTTTGTTTGACCTCACCTATCAAAGAGGGCATCTGATTCAATTTTCCGGCATATAGAGCGATTGTAGCCATTAAACGTATCCCCCCGCAAATGCCTCTCACACGGCTTCCAGCATCTTCCGCCTGTAATATTCCATGTCATAAGCTGCATTTGTTTTTATGCGCTTCCACTCTGACAGATCCGACTGAGTCGAACTAATCTGGCTCTTTATATCCTGTAGCTGGGTTTCTGCTGCCTTCAGCTGTGAATTCAGCTCGGTAATTTTCGCGTTTAATGTGTTTTTCCTTGTGTTTAATGCGCTCATCACGCCTGACAACGTGCGTTTAGTCGTGGCCGTTTCATCTCCATATACTTGAGTGAGGTTCTTACTTGTCACATTGCTGGCTACAGCCATACCGGTATAATTGTCGGAAGCATCATCTGTTTTGCTTGTGATTGCGGCAAACTTATTGTTCAGCCCATCTTCATACCGAACGACCTGAACCATTTGTTCATAAGCATTTTCATGATCCTGAATATCTGTTTTGAGCTCATTAATAAGATTAATCGTATTTTGCTTCTGCGTGCTTAGATCATTCAGCTTATTCTGACAACTGTAAATTCCAGAACATGCGTTATAATAACGGGTTCGTGCATTATAATAATAATATTCGTAACTCATCTTTGCCCCTCCGCACCGGAAACAATGACCCTATTCCAAAAAGAAAGCGGGTAACGACATATCAGCGGTTCCCGCATCGCAACCAGCAAATTTGCCATAATTGTGATTCTTTAGCGTGATTGTAAAATACATTCATACACACATCAAGTATTTTTTACATGTTTTGTATCATCGCTTTCTTTGATTAAAGCTTCACATATTCCATTCTATGTTCGTGCGAATTTTTACCACATTTCGTACAACTTTTCAATTAAAGTTTCGAAAAGCTCTTCCCACATCTCAGAAATAAATCCATTTCGTATAGTCTTTAATGAAATATTCTCAACGATCTCCTTTTTAAGTTTTGTGAGAACCATCTTATACGCCGCTGCATAGCTGCCTCTTCCCGAAAGCCTGCTTAAGCCGGGAAAAGCAGAAGAAAGGGATTTACCCACTGCTTTAGCCAAAGATTCACTGATTTTTCCGATTATCCCTGATATTACTGCCGAAATACCAGTTTCTGTCCATATTTCTGAATTTGTCTTGTTAGAGCTTCCTGTCAAATTTTTAAGGCTTTCTCCAAACAATGTTGACGTCGCTCCATCCACAGCAGACGCTATAAAAACACCCACTCCGGAACCCATCAAAGCACCCCCGAGCGCGCCTCCCAAGGCTGACCCCAGATAATCTTCCCCAGACCACTCCCATTCACCTGTAATTGCCCAAGATATGATATCGCTGAGAAGTTGACTGACTACACCAACAAGAGCTCCCACAGCAGCCGGCACCCAGCCCAAAGTTGCTATGGATATTGCCACGGCAACTATTACAAGAATGACATTGCAAATGGATTCCCAATGTTCTTTACACCATTCCGCCGCCGATGCAAGCCCGTCACAGATCTTTTCCCACAGATTCTTCTCGCAGTCCGGTTTCAGATAATTGTAGGTGTTATAAAACTCTTCTTTGCGCTGATTAATCACCGACGCCACTTCTTCATCGATGCGCACAACTT
>CAZOKL010000172.1:0-2373 GCA_964580305.1 uncultured Bacteroides sp. | reverse complement strand
GCGTACATGGAACCTATACCGGAATGTTGAACACCTCTCCCTGCTGAAATCGTGCCATTGCTTAGTGGGCTGGGCGTATCACGCCACGCTAAAACGCATCTACATCGAAAAAATATTTAGCAAGCAGGAACAAGTTTTGCGCTAACGTTTACGAACCACTTGCCTTATGGGGCAACGCATACACTGGCCGGACTCCTACGCAGAGTATTGCTGGAATGTTTCGACCTTATCACTGTCAACAGGAAATTTGACAACGCCATCCTTGGCAACTATTCCAGTACCTCCAGTACCGAAGTTGTGAAGGAGGTCGGCGATCTGCACCATGAGTTGGTACGAGGGGCAGTGCGCTTAGCGGATATCAGCGGAGGGATCGAGATTACATCTATTGCGGACATTCCTTCTGGCACGGGACTGGGGTCATCCAGTAGCTTTGCGGTGGGCGTGCTCAATGCGTTATTCACCTATACAGGTCACCGGCTGTCCGGCAAAGAATTAGCCGAGCTGGCCTGTAGAGTCGAGATTGACATCCTGGATCTTCCCATTGGAAACCAGGATCAGTATGCAGCGGTCTACGGCAGGTTGAGCTACTTCCGCTTCCACTCTGACAGCGGAGTGAGTAGCAACCGAATTGACCTGATGCAGCGGGACTGGAGGGCAATGGGGCGCAGACTCATGCTATTCTATACGGGGATCACCCGTAGTGCAGGCGTTGTCCTGACCGAACAAAAAGAGAACACCAAAAATGAAATTGAATGTGAATTTTCAATTCAATGCAGTATGCGCCTTTGCCTGTTTACGAGGCAAACACTTGGGACAGGCGATCCCGTTTGCGGCCAAAGCGTTTTTTTCGCCGCTGAACTGTGCCAAAGAAGCAAAGCGGTATTTTGGGGGGGACGCATAAAAGAGCATAGGTATATTTTGAGACTGTATGTCCAGAAGCGAGACGACAGGCATCAAACCAGAGAGACAATACAAGAACGAATGTGGTGAACGGAAATGGAACGATTTAAAGATATCATTCTGCTGACAAAGCACTTTCCTTATAATCGTGGTGAAACGCCAGCGGAATCATTTTTGGAGTCTGAAATTGCAGTTTTGGCGCAGGGTGCCGATCGGGTTTTTGTGTTTGCCGCCGATGTAAGACGGGGGACACAAGTTTCTTGTGAGCTTCCGCAGAATGTACATCCGTATGCAATGCAGTCATTTAGCAGCAGGCAAGTTCAGATAACTTCCTATATTAGAGGAATGTGTTTCTCGCCTTCATCTACCCCGGAATTTCAAAATGAGGCGAAGAATAGTAGTATCAGGCGTCGCCTTTATCTGAACTACTTCATTGAGCGTGGTCGGCAGAAATATAGATGTATCCTGAATGAATTAGAATCACAGAAGATCTCGTTCTGTGGAAATGCTGTACTTATATATAGTTTTTGGTTTTATGATTTTGCATATGCGGCAATTCTGCTAAAAGAGCACCTCCGGCCAAAGTGTGGCTTGATTCGAAGTATATCCCGTGCGCACAGATATGACTTATATGAGTACACACATAAGGAGAATTATATTCCTCTTCGACCGCTTTTGTTGGAGTCGCTGGATTGCGTGTTTCCATGCTCAAAGGACGGCACGGAATATCTGAGCCGCCTATACCCAAAGTACCGCGAGAAGATATTACTATCTTATTTGGGGACGCCTGATCATGGTATTTACCCGTGGCACGCAAATGGGAGTGCGATTCATTTAGTGAGTTGCTCACGGCTTGCTGCCGTGAAGCGGGTGGAGCGTATTGCGGAGAGTCTATCTTTGCTTAGAGACAAGCGTATTCCGCTAAAATGGATTCACTTGGGCGGTGGAAACTCCTTAGAAACGCTGCAGAAGACATGCAATGAAAAACTCTCGCCAGGCTCTTTTGAGTTGATGGGAAATCTGCCAAATTATAAAATCCTGGGTTTTTATGAACAAACGCCGGTAACAATTTTCTTGAATGTCAGCGAAAACGAAGGTCTCCCCATATCTATTATGGAAGCTATCAGTTTTGGCATCCCTGTAATCGCAACAGAGGTAGGTGGGACGGCGGAAATTGTTCGAGACGGCGTGAATGGGATTCTTCTTCGCAAGGATTTTACAAACGAAGAGTTGGCGCAGGCAATTCTTCGCATTTTATCAATGGCGCAGGAAGAGTACTTGCAGATGCGTATCAACGCACGACTGATTTGGGAAGGAAGCTTCGTGCTTTGGAAGAACACAGAAAATATGCTAAAGCAGGCGTGGGAGGAAAGGGCAAATGTCCAATCAAATCCAAATGAAAATGAAAATGTTCCAACGGTGGCTACGCATCCTTAACGGAACGAGTGTCACCGCAATCCACCAAGGGATTGG
>CAZOKL010000171.1:0-2432 GCA_964580305.1 uncultured Bacteroides sp. | reverse complement strand
ACGTTATGTTAAGAATCTTCACAGGTGTCCAAGTTTGCAAGGTTCGTGTAAGCCAGAGTTAGGGACGACTCGTCCAGCGAATACTCATACAGTTTGAAACGGCGTTCAGTCTTTCCAGTCGTATAACTCCAGATACTGTCGTATTCTTCTACACGTTCGCCCATTGCATTAAGTTGACGGAGGTATTCGTACACGGACTTGTTCTCTTTGATATATACTTGTTCCATGTTACGAATGACAGGGCTGTGTTTACGGGTATTGTCGTGTTCAAAGGCAAGAATGCGTTTACCATCTTTCATGATACCGACTAGTCGGAAAGTCATGCTTTTACCGATACCTGGTAAGTTCAGTACGTTACGATCCGTGGCAAGGAAGGGAACGTGTTCCTTCGTACAGAACCGCCGTATCTCAGAGCTTTTGAAACGGCTTCGGGCATACTGCTCAAGGAAACGAGTTTCCGTCTCTTCGTCAATCTTACCGACAGCTTTTTCTTCCACGCATTCCTGCATGGAGCGACTGTTAGGTGTGAACACAGCATGGTTCTCATTAAAGCCTTTCACTGAAAATGTGTAGTAGCAGAACACTCCATATCCGTTGAGCAACCTCCGTAACTTGGCCGTGTGGCCGCGTCGCGATGCAGTCACGTTGAATACCAACTGGTTTGTCACTATCCAGCCGGTACTTTGTATACGACGGATGGCTTCACACGATTCTGGAGTCAACTCCAGTGGTGTTTGGAAGTGAGTCTGTATGTAGAACTGTGTGATACCTTCCTTCTCAGCCTCTTCCTTAAATACCGCCAGAATCTCAAGAAGCTCGTCATTGATGCGCATCGGCAGGTAAACAGGCAGCCGGGTGCCCAGCCGTACGCGCTTGATTTCAGCAAATTTCTTATCGGCTGGTCGGCCACGATTGGCGACACGCTTGTTTTTCGCCATGCGTAGCACAGCCTTCAGAATATTTCTGAGCGTCTTGTTGCTGCTCATCAAGGCATCACCGCCTGTAATCAAAATGTCGCACAGTTGTGAGTCTTCCTCGAAATACTTCATCAAACGTTGCAGTTTATGTTTCCATGTCTCGCAGGGTTTCAGCTTTTCGAAGTTGAAACTGAATCGCTTGTTCTGGAAATCGTACATACGTTGGCAGGAGGCACAAAGCCCACCACAGGCACGCCCCATCGAGTCGGGAATCAATATCGCCACGTCTGGGTAACGTCTGTGGATATTATGTCCCTCAGGCAGAAACCAGCCTGCAGCATTAGGCTTTCCTGTTTCCACGACATCTTCCTTCTCCCATGCTCGGATTTGTCCAAATGTATCAACCAGTTCTGGAGAATAGAGCACATAAGAACGGATGGCACGGTCATCATATCCTTCCTTATAGGGGTTAAGCAGCGATAAATAATAAGGTGTGACGAAAACAGGTATTCCTTTGTGTCTCGCTTTGTGGTAAAGGTGTATAGTCTCGGCTGGCAGAGTATGGTCAAGCATTCGATTGATCTCACGGATGCAACGTGCTGCCATGGTTAGTTGGAACTTGTAGTCAAACCACCATTCTCTCACTTTGTCATACTTGTCTTCGTCTGACATACCTTTAGGGAAACTATAGCGGCTGTTTTCGCTATGGTGATTTTCTATTTTGGTAGCAAGATAGCGGATGATGCGTTCCTTGTTTTTACGGCGGACATTCTTCACATCGTCATCCATACCTCCTGGCCAACGTTGCATCCATCTTTTCACGGTTGCTTTGGAGGGCAATGTCATCAGGTTAGTAGCGGACAAACGTAACAGCTGGTGATACATGTCCAATACGAAGTCCACACTGGTCTCATTATTTGGTAAAAATCCCCTTAGCCATTCCCAAAGGTTGGTAATTGTTTCGATAACGATATCCTCCCCTACTGAAAGTTCCCGCACCACCTTGCTATCGTATTTAATCAGATATTGCAAATTAGCCGCAGCCTGTGAGGAGGCTGCAGCCCCCACGTAGGCGGATAGGGCTGCCTTGAAATCGTCAGCGCTACCACATTCGTTGGCCATCTTGTAGATAGCAGGCAGATTCTTTTCATACAGAGTCCTTAAATTATCAAGTGTCAATTCTTTAAATTTAGGTATCATGATTGTTTAGTGGGTTTTATTTAAGCATAGATTAAAATAGGTTGAGAAAACTGTAATCTTGGTATTCGACAATGTACAAATTTACAAAAAACGTGGACTTTTACAAACTAGTCAATCATTGAAGCGGCTTTCGAGTAAAGAGAGAAGTCAGAAACCATCAATCAGTTCAGTTGTATTAAAATTGAGTTTGTTTTAACATGACTCATAAAAAATACCGAATATTAGGTATTAGAAAGTTGATAGTTACATTTTAAATTAGGTGTGTGATTGCAGAAAAGGACGAATTAATGGCGCATGGAGTGAATTGATGAAACA
>CAZOKL010000170.1:0-2459 GCA_964580305.1 uncultured Bacteroides sp. | reverse complement strand
GTTAATTACTCTGAATTGGATACTTTTGTCTGAGCAATTATGCAATCGTTAAAGAAATTTTTATGGAAATCATTCACCAGATAGGCAATATGAAGTTGCTATCGAGACACAAGACAGCCTTTCTCTGTTCACGACGGGTGCCTGACGGTGCCTATGTTACGATTCGGGAGTGGACCGACACGCTTTCTGCATGGGAGGACTGCATCCTCTGCGGCAATCATTCCCCGATGGAGCGTCAAGTGTTCACGTGGCTGCTGAGGCGGCACATACCCGTAATTCTCGTTTTGGCCGAAACCTTTCCAGAATATTGGCCGTCTGAGATGATGGAAGCGTTTGCCGAACAACGCCTGCTGGTAGTTACTCATTGCGATGCCACGGTGCATCGCGTAAGTCGTCAGTCGGCTTTCGACCGTAATGAGGTGATGCTTTCGATAGCCGACGATATTGTGATTGGCTATGCTTCAGAAGGTGGAAACATAGATAGCCAGGTGGCTGGCCGCTCCAATGTCCGCTATCTGGTGTGTAGGGTCTGAAGATGATTCTACAGGCATATTCCTCCTTACGAGGAGGCTCCCGGTCTCACAAGAGGAACAATAATAAAAAGTTGTGCCAAGATTTTCGGCTTCGCCTCCAACAGCGTAGAGGAATGCAATCCGTTTTGTCATTCTGCCTGCAATGCTCGTTGTTATAGTTCTGATATGAATGTTACCAAAAATCACTGATAACACATCGCTTTAATTAAACAAATTTAATTTGGTTGACATGTGACATCTTTCAAATGAAAAAGCTACATTTGCAACATGAAGGAACTGTTACGACATATAAAAGCGCTGTTAATCGAGAATGAATGCGTCATCATCCCAGACTTTGGCGGATTCATAACTTATTATTCTGCTGCACGATATTGTGATGAAAAACACATGTTTCTCCCTCCTTATCGTACCGTGGGATTCAATTCTCTGCTTCAAATGAATGATGGTCTGTTAATCCAGTCTTATATGCAGGAGTACGAAGTAAGTTATCCGGTTGCCCAAAAGATGGTAGAAACAGCAGTAAATGAATTATGCGATACACTAAACCAAGAGGGTTATATACATATTCCCGGCTTAGGAGAGTTGTCACTCAATGTAGAAAACACATTGAACTTCCGTCCTGAAGAACAAGACATAACATCCCCTGCACTCTACGGCTGGCAAGCATTTGAAATGAAAGAACTTAAAGAGCTTCATCCTGCCATCACGTTCCAACCGACAAATCCAGCTTCCACACAACAACATAAGAAGCCTAATACACTTGTCATCAATGTAAGTCGGACATGGCTTAATAATATTGTAGCTGTGGCTGCAGCCGTTATCCTATTCTTCGTTCTCTCTACTCCGGTGGGTAATACTTACGTTGAGCCTGAAAGCTATGCGTCCCTGGGATATGCCGGATGGTTTGAACAAATCTGTAAACAGTCGTTAGCTACCACTCTCATGGAGTCCTCTCAAACTCCAATACAACAACAAACTAAAACCATACAAGAAGAGAAAATCAAATTGGTGTCTACTCCTCATGTGACATCGCACACGACTAATCAATCAAAAGCGACCCCGAAAGAACAAACATCCCAATCGTCTAAAACTGTACAGAAAACGGTGTCAACTCCAGCCACTCCTGTTAAACAGACGACGAAAAAACAATATCACATTATCGTAGCCAGTGTGAAGAACCGCAAAGATGCTGAAAAAATGCTTAAGGAACTTATTGACAAAGGTTATCCCAATGCCACAATTATAGAAAGTGACGGACGTGTGCGCATTGCCTTGATGTCCAGTTCTGACAAAGAGGCTCTTAACACACAAATGCTACAACTAAGAAAGAAAGACGAATTTAAGAACGCGTGGATGTTTACTACACGAAACTGATTTCAACATTCACATCTTCCGAATTGCAATGAAACGAGTACGATGCCCCAAATGTGACCATTACATCATTTTTGATGAAAAGAAATACGAAGAAGGACAGTCGCTCATCTTCGTATGTGACGAATGTAAAAAGCAATTCAGTATCCGGATTGGCAAATCAAAACTAAACGAATTACAGAAAAATAAGAATTTCGATGAACAGGAAAATAGGAACAACTTCGGAAGTATTGTAGTCATCGAAAATGCTTTTGCTTACAAACAAGTGCTTCCACTCAAAGAAGGTGATAACATTATCGGTCGACGCTGTAAAGGAATGGATATTGAAGTGCCCATCGAAACAAACGATCGGAATATGGATCGCCGCCATTGTATACTTAATGTGAAACGAGACAAACAGGGAAAAATCATCTATACACTCCGTGACAACAACAGTCTATGTGGCACTTTCCTGATGAATGAATTACTTGGCGATCGCGACCGGGTGCGAATAGAAGATGATGCCATTCTCACATTAGGTGCTACAACAGTTATCCTGAGAACTACCGAAAATAA
>CAZOKL010000169.1:0-2479 GCA_964580305.1 uncultured Bacteroides sp. | reverse complement strand
GGCCGATGTTCTGCTGCGTCACCTCCTCCTCCTCTCCGATGCCGGAAGCAAGAGACATCTCCAGGAGGTCAGCCTCCGACACCGTGATGCCAAAGGCCTGGAACTTGCCCTTTATGTAGTCAGCCACCGATACCGTCATGCGTTCATCGTTGAGAGGTCGAAGTTCACAATCAGGTTCGGGTTGGTTATCTGCGGAATCCACTCGGCGGTGTACTCCAGATAGCGTCCGTTGTCGTCCTTGTAGCCGCAAATCAACATGTCTCCGTCAGCCTGCGTATAGTCACGCCCCGGTGTCGGGTCGGTGGCCTCATAGGGGGTGTGGAAACGCATGTATCCGATTTTGTCCTGCGGCAAGAGTGTGATGCGGTCGTCGGCATAGATTTGCACGTTCTTCCCCGTCTGGTCTTTCACGTAGTCATCCTTGATTTCAATGGCCGGTAGTCCGATGCCGGTAAACACCTGCGAAGCCAGTTGGGACGTAATCAACCCTGTGGAGAGATACATCTCATTACCCGTGAGCAACATCTTGAACTTGTCGCCGAACTCGGCAGAACCGATGATGTTGTTCACAAACGTATTACGGGACATGACCATCTTGGGGAATGTACCGTAGTCCACTTTCAACGCATTGATTTGCTGTTGCAGGTAGGTGATGAAGTTCGTTTTGTCACCCGTTTCCGGAGTGATGACCTTGAACGGAAGGTCGATGTTCAACAGTTCCACGCCTGCGGCGTTGTCGTCTTTGTTCTTCACTGTAGCCTTGCCGGTCATCAGCAACGAGCCGAACACGATGTCCATGCGTTTGTGTGCGGCGAGTAGCACCTGGCGGTAATCGTCATAGACAAAGTCCACGATTTCGCGCATGGCTTCCACCTGGTCGGCAGTTTTGGCGGCGTTGTACTTGTCTACCAAGTCTTGTAAGTCGCTCAGCCGGTCGATGGAGATTTGGTAACGGTCGCCCAAGTAGGCGATTTCGCCATACCCGGACCCGATTTCCCTGCGTTCACGGATGGGCTTCTTCCCATAGCGCGAGTTTATCGAACCGGCCATCACTCCCGTCACCGTGCCGATATAGTCCTTGAACACGCGGGTCGTAGTGCGGCGGAAGTCGAGATACTGTTGCCAATAAATAGTGTCCTTGCGTGTCTGAAGGACACGGTTAATGACCGCCGTAACAATGCCGTGGTCATTGAAAAGTGTATGAATAGTCAGCATCATAATCTGCGTCCTCCTTATTCGTTAAATTGGAAATAGGGCATATTGGCCTTGTCTGCTGCGATGAAGGGGATAGCCAATTTGTCCGGTTCAATCTCAAACGCTCTCATCAGAAGAGCCACCAGCACAATGCCGCTCTCAATCTTCACACGCCCATAAAGCGCAGAGTTGGCGGTCGCTTTCGGGCTTGTTCCATCACTGTCGGCTGCTTCAAAGAGCACATCGTCCACGGCCAGTGTAGCCCCAAATTGCGCATCAATAGTGATGACATCGTAATCGGCATTGGTCTTGTCAATGCTCGAAACGGTTGCACCCTTCGAGCCATTTCCAATGTACATGCCTGATGTAAACAAAGAGCCTTTGGCCACTTTGATGGTGGTATCGGAAGCTCCGTTGGCGTATGCTTCCACAACCTTTGCACGGACGCATACAGTGGCGGTTTTCTGCTTCAGGTCGGCTGCGATGGGCGCGAATGAAGGCAAATACTCTCCGATGGGAAGGCCGGTCGTGTCGAGCTTGTACGGGCCGCGTCTGGGGATTCCGGTTTCGACATCGTAGCGTTCCTCCTTCACTTCCTCGGGAGGTAAGTTGTAGGTAAATCCTGCTGCCATGATTTGTTACTTGTTTTGTTTTTGTTGTTCCACAATCTGTTTCGTGTCGTTCTCAATCATTTTTGCGAACTCACTTGTCTCTCTTTCCCTCTGCTGCTCTGCAGTTTCAGGAGTTCTGCTGAACTGGAATCCCGCGTTGGTCATTTCCTGCTTCACGTCCTTCATGTAAGTATCCAAGTCCGTGTTTTCGGGAATGTTGCGGTCTTTCAGCATGAAATCGGGGATGCCGTGTTTCTTTGCCGCCGACGAGATTTGCGTCATGCGTTGCGATAGTTTGCGCTCCTGCTCATATCCGGCAAGTTTTTTCGAGATGGATTTGTTGGCATCGATAAGCGCCTGTGCCCAAGCGGGCACATCGTCTTTCTCCTCCTTTTCCTCTTCCTTCGGTTTTCCCTCGTATTTGTTTTTCAGTTCGTCAATTTGCTTTTGCAGACCCGATTTTTCGTTTCTCACAAAATCAACTTCTCCCTGAAATGCCTTCAGAAGCCCTTCGACCCCGCTGATGGCAGTTTCTATCTGGCTTTCCTCAGTTACGGTTTTAGACAAGTAGTCGGCCACCCCGTCAAACGCCTTTTCACCGAACCCAAAGGTTTTATACTTCGTTTTCAGTGCTACCAAAATTTTTCCTTTCATACCGTATGAATCTAATTAAT
>CAZOKL010000168.1:0-2504 GCA_964580305.1 uncultured Bacteroides sp. | reverse complement strand
ACCCGGGCGCTGTCTGACGCCCTCGGCAACTCGGGCATGGCCGGCGAGCTTATCGCGGGCGTGCTGTCGATACTGGACCTGATTGCCGAAGAAGGGCTGAGCGGTATCGTCTCCGGACTGATAGACACCATATACGGTGTCGTGAACTCATTGCTTGAAGACGCGCTGAACTTTAAAATCACCCGGGAAGCAGGCAAGTCGCTCATCAATGGCATGAGCAGCCTTCTCGACACCATCACCTTCGGCGGGTTCAGCAGCTGGATAGGAGCAGGAGATAGCGACTCTACATTAGCTGACGACATTGAACGGCTGACACAAGCCAACAAAGACTTAGAACAAGCCATTCAGAATCTATCCGACAAGCTGGATGATGCAGCTGTGGCAGACGCATCAGAGATTTATGAACAACAGAAATCATACCTCGAACAAGCCATGGCCAACACCCAAGAACTGATGCAACGTGCTGGAGCCAATTACAGCAATGGCGTTTTTGGAATTGGAGGGTCACACAGCAGTAACTATAAAATTGATAAGGCCATGAGTTCCTCCGACTGGCAACGAATCAGCGATATAGTAGGGCGGACAATAGATAGCGCGGCCGATTTCTGGACTCTGACCAGTGAGGAAATGTGGAATGTGGCTACCGATGCGGCCGATTTATACAGCAAAATAAAAAGCTATGCAGACGATGGTTACAATGACGCGGCCCAGTATATGGATGAATATATACAATATTGGATAGAACTGTCAGAATTAGAAGAGTCTTTATATGAAAAATTGACCTCTGTATCGTTCGACACTGTACGCGATGATTTCAAGAGTGCTTTGCTCGATATGGAGTCTGATACAGAAGATTTTGTCGAAAACTTCGAAGAGATGATGCAGGAAGCAATCATAGAAAGCCTGATGACTTCCACTTATGATGCCTTGTTGCAGAACTGGTACAATCAGTTTGCAGAAGCAATGAGTGACGGAACCATGACGACTGCCGAGCGAAACGAACTGAAGTCACAATGGGATGATTTAGTAAGTCAAGCTCTCGCGGAACGTGAAGAACTGATGGAACTCTTCGGTTGGACCAGTTCGTCGTCCTCCTCGAGCCAGCAGTCAGGCTCTTACCGGGCCTTCGGCACAGAGATGACACAGGAGCAAGGTGCGGAAATCAGCGGGCGGCTCACGGCGCTGGCCGAGTCGAACTACCGCCTCGAAAGCGAAACCGCGTTGCAGACTGCCGCCATCACGGAGTTGACAAGTTCCATCCTTGAGCTGGCCTCTGCAGCGTTCAGCACCGGAGACACCTCCGACGAGATACGCTCCATACTCGCCAGTTCCTACCTGGAGCTGCAGGAGATAAACGAAAACACGGGCAGCTCGGCGCGCTATCTGAAGGACATCAAGGCCGACATCGCCGTCGTGAAACAGAATACGGGGCGGATATAGATTTACGTTCGAATGATATTAAAAAAGCAAATTGGATAAATTCAACATAACCCGATAACTATATGACAGGAGAATTACTTATCAACGGAAAGGATGCATGGACACAGTGGGGCGTGAACATGGGCGACGGCTTCATTGACACGCTGGATGCGCCCCTGCCAATGAAAGACTACATCGAAAACGAAAGCCGTCTCGAGCACGGCAAGCGCATCATCACCACCGACGCCAAGGTGGACAGCCGCGACATCACGCTGGGATTCACCATCACGGGCACGGACGAAACGGACTACCGGGAGAAGAAAGCGGCCTTTGAAGCGGAACTCCGACAAGGTGCGTTCACCATACAGGTGCCGGCCTTGGGCACTGCCGTCTACAAGTTTGTCTACACGGGAAAGAGCATCTCCTACGGACTGAGCCGCGACCGCTGCTTCGGCCACTTCACGATGAAGGCAACTGAGCCGAACCCGATGGACAGGGAGTGAGCGTGAACAACATAGGGGCGAACACTTGCCGGATACCGGCAGGCCATTCACCCCTATACGTCTTAACCAATAAGTCAATGTGTCGTTTTCGTTTCATCGTTTCGGAGCTGTATGGCTCCCCAAATGCCGATGCAAAGGGCTATGAGCCCCACAACGGAAATAAAAACAATCAAACCCATATCATTTTTGTTTTTTAGACAATGCCATGAGTATCAATCCTGACATAAAGCATATCAAGACAGCCATGCCTCCGATACTGAACAGCAATGCTTGGTTTATACTTTCATATTTCATGATGCCGGCAAGAATAATTCCTCCAAACACCAACTTAGCTATGTCTATTAAAAATTTCCCTGTCTCAGACAATACCGTTTCTTTTCTTTCTTTTTCCATGAAGCAAATATAGCCAAAGAATTTATAAGTCAATGCTGTTTTGCCTAATTTCAAACCTTTTCCGTTTTGTTTCGTATTGCATCCTGATTGGCATACGAGTTTAAAGGACAAATCCGAACTTTGAGGACATGAACATCGAAATTAAAACCCTATCCGGAGAAACCCGATTCAGCACCCCGATAAATTCGG
>CAZOKL010000167.1:0-2558 GCA_964580305.1 uncultured Bacteroides sp. | reverse complement strand
TTGATATAGTCCTTGCGAATCCGCCATATTCAATTAAAGAGTGGAATCGTGAAAAATATGGCGAACAACAGTCTCCAACTGTTTATGGCTGGATTCTGGGAAATAAAAAAGCCGCTGAAAATCAGCGACTTCATTATAGTTGGTTCTAATTCGTTGCGGTTGATTACACTATCCTACTTGCCGATGCATACTTAAACTATATTTGATTTTCAATGAGTTACGGTTTAAACGGTTCAAGAGCGATATTTTCAGATAGTACACTTTCTTTCACATGGTCACTTTAACGCATTTAACTTTTGTTTACGGTTGGAACAATAGCTACTTAGTTGCTGAATAGTGTGAAATGCATTGTAAATCATATATTTAGTACAATTGCAATAAAAATGACATGATATTTTGTGAACGTCACGATGATGGATGTTGGGCATAAAAACCTTGTCATGACGCTATTCCTTCTTGATGAAAGTTTCATCACACTTTCTCCCGAAGAATGTATTGAATATATTTCCCAGCATTTCATCGGTTTTGATTTCTTCGCCAACAATTTCAGCAAGGTGAAAGAGACATTCACGGATAGATTGGTTTTCAAATCACAGAAAGGACGAACGGCAAGTTCATCCTGCAAACGGTTGAAGTCAATATGCAATTCATAATTTTTCGGCAAAGAAAAGGAAAGTGCTGACCTTGCTGTTTGAGGAATGAAGTTTATAAATAAGTTTATCAATTCATATATACATATATGAGTTTTATTAAACTTGTAAACTCAGCTGCTATCCTGTTGTATGGTTGAATCAGTCAAGTAAGTTGAGTTTAAAATACATGTATATATACATGGGTAAACCTAAACTTTAAATATGCAGTAAGCCCTTCATCAGTCAGATAGATCTGGTTGATGAAGGGCTTTACTTATCTTTTTTCCTTGCTGAAAATCGTATACTATGTTAGGGTCGTAAAAGGAATCAGTCTAATTTTATAGATTGTGGTCTTGATTGACTGCTTGCGCGGTGGCTCTTCTTGTCCTTTGTCATCGTTATCTCTCCACATTAAAGATTTTCTCCATCTCACCGATTATCGGTGTAGCTCCGTATTTACCTAACAAGTAGTTCTTCTCATAAGGAGAAGTGCTGCGTACCTTATACTCTGCAAGTGAGTAGGCAGATGTGGCACCGAAGCCGTTTTTTGAGTAAACCAAATCTGATCCCTACGGAACAATCTGGCACTTAGCAAGAATGCGTCATGGGCTGTGAAGAGCAGTTGTGCTCCCTTAGGGTTAGTCTTTGCCGAGTTGAACAGGGTAATTATTTTGCAGACCAGTAGCGGATGGAGTTTTGAATCCAGGTCATCTACTATAATGCGTTTTCCATTGTCGAGTGCATCTATGATGGGATAGGACAGGAAGAAATATTTGATGGTACCCTCTGATTCGTTCTTGTTGAACTCCTCTTTTATGGAAAGGAAATTGCTGACACAAAATTCAATAATCATATATTTAACTCGTATATTTGTTTATTTTCTGTAAAAATACGAGTTATCTTTCAGAATTACGAAAGATAACCGAATTTATTGCTTCCCCCAATTCTGATTATGTGACTATTGTATGACTTCTTGTTTATGTACAATTATACTTCAATAAATTTTCCTGGATCAAACGAAAGATGTTCGTTGTGGAATACATATCCCAATTGATTGGTTATACATTTTGTATCACCAATCCGTACGTCGACATTATAATGTGAATGCCCGTATATCCAGTATTCTATACCGCTATCTTTTATGTAGTTCTCCAATTCTACAGTGAAGGCTCCGTTTGCTTTGCTTCCTGCAAATTTAGGGTGTTGCATGCGGAAAGAAGGAACGTGATGCGAAACAACTATTTTATGTTTTGCCTTGCTGACAGCCACGGCTTTACGGATAAAGTCTATGCATTTTTCATTTTCTTTGTTGAACTCGGTAAAAGTCAAGACTTCTCCTTTGTATAGTATTCTTCTGAAATCAGATATCACACTTTCCGTAAAGTACGCTTCTTCTAAAGGAATATGCCCCCATAATGTAGAAATGATGAAATCTATTTCGTCCAATTGTACAATTCCATTATAGTAACAATGTATATTTGGGCGTATCTCCAGACAGTATCCGTCTTCTAAAGTGGCGATGTCATAATTTTTGTAGAACTCATGGTTTCCCATACAAACAATTACTTGCCGATAGTTTTCCGATGCCCAATTCCAGAACGGATGGCGGCTGTAATTCTCATCCCCGAGATAGCCGATATCACCAGCCAGGACTAAGATGTCACTAGTAACGGGTAGGGGATTATGTTTGATATAGCTGCCATTTTCGGCAAATTCAAGATGTAGGTCTGATGCGTATTGAATTCTCATGTTACATATTATGGTTTGATTACAAAAAGTTCTGTAAGTTGATTCAGTAATTCTGACACAAATTCCTTGTCTTGTCCTAAAGATGCAGCTAAAGAATCCGACAATTCATCCCAATTTCTATGTATTACGTGAGTTCGGGATAAACAAATAACAGAAAAGAATAGGTAATCACAGAAT
>CAZOKL010000166.1:0-2577 GCA_964580305.1 uncultured Bacteroides sp. | reverse complement strand
TCACATCCTACATAAAGCCCAAACATGGCTTTGGGGCAACTTGGCAGTTTAAACTTTGCTAATTTGGTAAAATGCGGACATTCATAAAACGAGATATTGCTTTATCTTTCCACGGCAAAACGTGGTTATGTGACTCCTAGTAGAGGTGGTAAACGCCATTTTGTACAAGCTCAAGACCGGATGCCAATGGGCATTCCTTCCTGTGAAAGCCTTATTCAGCGACAAGGCGTGACATACGCTGCCGTGTACCACCCATTATAACAATGGAACAAGGCCGCCGAATGGAAGTCCTTATGAATTAAGTTACTTGACAAGCACCGCACGAAACTGGACATGTCAAGGTTAATTTGGACGGGAACATACAACCGTTCTTCGCGGAGGAAAAGAAGTCGGATATCAGAACCGCAAGAAGCAGAAAACAACAAAATGCTCTTTATCTGGCAGACAAGCAAGGGATTCCGCTTGCCATATCCTCACTGAAATCCGGAGAACATCATGACGTGAATGACATTGAAAAGGTTATCAGCAGCATGTTTGAAAACCTTGAAAAATCCAACATCAGGATTGACGGCCTTTTCCTCAATGCCGATGCAGGCTTCGATTGTGATGCATTGCGAAACATATTACGGGAGAAAGAAGTCATCGCAAATATCTGTATCAACAAACGAAAGAATGACACCGATGGCATCTTTGTAGACGATGAACTGTATATCGAAAGGTATTCCATTGAGAGGACCAACGCCTGGATGGACACCTTCAGGACGATGCTTAACCAGTTTGACGTCTCTGCTTCCAATTGGTAATCAATGAATTAAACAACCTTCACAGTCTTGCAGTTAAAGAATTTTTCACGAAAACAAAAAGTTTAAATCACTTCGATTATATCTCAGTAGAGGTTTACAATATAACTATCGAGAAATAATCCAAAATCTGTGCCCGCAGCACAATACAAGCCAACATGTTCAAATAATCGTTTTCCATACTGCAAAGTATGGAAGATTTCTTCTAATAGAGATTAACACCACTAAATTCTACTGAACGAAAGAAAACTTCTCCCATTGTCCCAAAACAAAAAGAGTATCCATGCCCCAAACATAGATACCCTTCCATTAGTCCTAAATTTAAAAGCAGAAAGCTTATCGCTTGCAGCCATTATACTCGTCAGATACAGTCAATTTCTTACGACATTTTGCACGACGTGCAGCCAACACGCGACGTCCATTAGCAGTTGCCATTCTCTCACGGAAACCGTGCTTATTCTTTCTTTTTCTATTCGAAGGTTGAAATGTTCTTTTCATTGCTATATTCTTTTTATGTTATTATTCTATGCCATGATGATTCGGGCTGCAAAAATAGAGACTTTTTTTTAATAAACCAAGTCGATAAATCATTTTTGCTTAAATTCTTTTTGCGCTTTTTCCTGATTTAGTTTACTTTTGCAGCCAAACCCCAAACGCTTAGAATATCATCAAACAACAAATATAACACAGATAAGTATGATTAACGCGCAAGACATTAAAATTGGTACTGCTATCCGTATGGATGGCAAACTTTATTTCTGCATCGACTTCCTTCATGTGAAACCAGGCAAAGGTAACACTTTCATGCGTACAAAGCTGAAAGATGTGGTTAATGGTTACGTTTTAGAACGTCGTTTCAACATCGGTGAGAAATTGGAAGACGTACGTGTGGAACGCCGTCCTTACCAATACCTTTATAAAGAAGGTGACGACTACATCTTCATGAACCAAGAGACGTATGAACAAGTGCCCATCGCTCATGATTTGATTGAAGGCGTGGATTTCTTGAAAGAAGAAATGGTTGTAGATGTTGTATCGGATGCTTCAACTGAAACTATCTTGTTTGCAGAACTTCCCATAAAAGTGAAGTTGAAAATCACCTACACCGAACCGGGATTGAAGGGCGACACCGCCACCAACACCCTGAAACCGGCCACTGTGGAAACAGGAGCCACCGTACGCGTGCCGCTTTTCATCAACCAAGGCGAGACCATTGAAGTGGACACTCGCGACGGTTCATATGTAGGCCGTGTGAAAGCATAAAAACAATATCTCTTTTTTACTATCAATCATCTCTAGTTACATCAGTAACGGAAGATGTTTTTTAGGAATATTCAATAGGGACATTCAGTAAATACCATAAAATTAGCCAACTAATTTATGCTATTTACTGAATATCTCAAAACTTATCAGAACTAATCTAAGAGGTGTCATAAACAAGAAGTTCTTCCTCTTCAGATTGGCTAACTTATACGCTTATTCTCACTAAATTTCTACTGAGCCATATTCCTATTGAGCAAAAGAGATAAAAACAAAACGCTAAATAGCTTCAAATATGCTATTTAGCGTTTTTTATTGTATCCCCGTGGGGAGTCGAACCCCAATCGTCGGAACCGGAATCCGATATTCTATCCATTGAACTACGGAGACATACATCGTACAAGAGATTCCGTATTTTCTTACTATTCGCAAAAGTAACATATAATGCCGAAATCTCCTAACTTTACCTCATTTTTTTCCACTACACACCACGGCCTTTTCATTTAAAATTTGATGT
>CAZOKL010000165.1:0-2585 GCA_964580305.1 uncultured Bacteroides sp. | reverse complement strand
AAATTCAGAAACTAAAAACACTCACAATTATGCTAGAAATAAAAAACCTGCATGCCAGCATCAATGGCAAAGAGATATTGAAAGGCATCAACCTTACCGTGAAGACGGGCGAGGTGCATGCCATCATGGGGCCTAACGGCTCCGGTAAAAGCACGCTGAGCAATGTCCTCGTGGGGCATCCCGCCTATGAAGTGACAAAAGGCAGCGTGACGTTTAACGGCAAAGACCTCCTGGCCATGAGTCCGGAAGACCGCAGCCATGAGGGACTGTTTCTTTCCTTCCAATACCCGGTGGAGATTCCCGGTGTGAGTATGGTCAACTTCATGCGCACGGCTGTCAACGAGAAACGCAAATATCTCGGGCTGGAACCGCTCAGTGCCGGCGAGTTCCTGAAACTGATGCGCGAGAAACGTGCCGTGGTGGAGCTGGACAACAAGCTGGCCAACCGCTCCGTGAACGAAGGTTTTTCGGGCGGTGAGAAGAAGCGCAACGAAATCTTCCAGATGGCCATGCTCGAACCGAAGCTCAGCATCCTCGACGAGACCGACTCCGGCCTCGACATCGACGCCCTGCGCATCGTGGCCGAAGGCGTAAATAAACTGAAGACACCCGAAACGTCGTGCATCGTCATCACCCACTACCAACGCCTGCTCGACTACATCAAGCCCGACATCGTTCACGTTCTTTACAAAGGCCGCATCGTCAAGACGGCCGGCCCGGAACTGGCCCTTGAACTCGAAGAACGCGGTTACGACTGGATTAAAGCCGAGTTGGGAGAATAAAAATCTGCGTCTGATTCAAAAATATCAAGAAGAAATGAAAGCAGAACAACAATATATCGACCTGTACCGCCAGTGCGAAGGAATGATTGCCGCCCACAGCTCTGAGGTGATGAATGCCCCCAGAGCAAAGGCGTTTGCCGACTTCCAACGGCTGGGCTTCCCCACCCGCAAGGTGGAGAGATACAAGTACACCGACGTGGCCGAACTGTTTGCTCCGGACTACGGTCTCAACCTGAACCGGCTTGAAATTCCCGTCGATGCGAGTGAAGTGTTCAGGTGCGACGTGCCCAACCTCAGCACCTCGCTCTATTTTATGCTTAACGACTGCTTCGACGCACACGACAGGCCCAAGGCTTCCCTCCCCGAAGGCGTATGGGCAGGCAGCCTGAAGGAGTTTTCAACTCTCCATCCTGAACTGGCCGCACGCCACTACGGCCGTCTGGCCGACACGGGGAAAGACGCCGTCACGGCATTTAACACCATGCTGGCACAAGACGGTTTTGTGCTTTACGTCCCGAAGGGCATCATCGTGGAGCGCCCCATACAAATGATTAACCTTCTGCGCTCCGACGTGGACTTCATGCTCAACCGCCGTGTGCTCGTCATCCTGGAAAACGGTGCACAAGTCCGCCTGCTGGCCTGCGACCATGCCGTGGACAGCGTGAAGTTCCTCGCCACTCAGGTCATTGAGGTGTTCGTCGGTGAGAATGCCGTGTTCGACTTTTACGAACTGGAGGAGACACACAACGACACCGTCCGCTTCAGCCAACTCTACGTGTGGCAGGAAGCCGGCAGCAACGTGCTGCTCAATGGCATGACCCTCCACAACGGAAAAACCCGCAACACAACCGAGGTGACCCTTGCCGGAAAGGGTGCAGAGGTGAAGATGCTGGGCATGGCCATTGAAGACAAGCAGCAGCACGTGGACAACAATACCTTCATCGACCACCGCACAAGCGACTGCACCAGCACGGAGCTTTACAAATATGTGCTTGACGACAGTGCCGTGGGGGCTTTCGCCGGGAAGGTGCTCGTGCGTGAAGGGGCACAGCGCACCTCTTCACAGCAGACCAACCGCAACCTCTGTGCCACCCGTGAGGCACGCATGTACACCCAGCCCCAACTGGAAATCTATGCCGACGATGTGAAGTGCGGACACGGGGCAACCGTAGGCCAGCTCGATGAGAATGCCCTCTTCTACCTGCGCCAGCGCGGCATCGACGAGAAGGAAGCCCGCCTGCTGCTCATGCTTGCCTTTGTCAATGAGGTGGTGGACACCATCCGTCTTGATGCCTTGAAAGACCGCCTGCACCGGCTGGTGGAGAAACGTTTCCGCGGCGAACTGGGGCGGTGCAGAGACTGCAAAGCGATGTGCAAGTAAAGAACCTGCCGGGCGTTCTAAGCAAAGGTATAACACTTGAAAGGGTCGTATCAAGCTCTGTATGGAGTAATGATACGACCCTTTCTTGTGTCTTTTAAAATGCTCGAATTTCTTGCTGAGTTCGTCTAATTTTGTCGCGAATTCACGTAGAAAAGGAATTTTTTGTAACTTGCGCCCCGTTAATCATAAAAGAAGTGTCAATTATGCAAGCTCTTGAAGACATATTGCAGGTCATTAGTACCTGGTTGTGGGGATGGCCCATGATTATCATGTTGTTGGGTACTCACTTGTTTTTAACTGTCCGTCTGCGTTTTCCACAGTTACATTTGTTTAAGGCTATCCGGCTTTCTGTCAGCAAGGATGATGGGGCAAAGGGGGATGTCAGTCAGTTTGGTGCGTTGGCCACTTCGCTGGCGGCAACC
>CAZOKL010000164.1:0-2625 GCA_964580305.1 uncultured Bacteroides sp. | reverse complement strand
AGCCACCCCGTCGCGCCGGGTCGCCGACCCGTTAGCCCCGCCCATACCCGCCGTTCCCCACCCTATGACGACGGCGCAAACCCATTGTGACAAGAGAACTATCGAAAATGCGGACACACTTATCGGGAGGGACTTTCCCACGAAAAGCCCTCCCCCACTTGTCCTCTTACAGTAAGAATCAAGCTCATTCCACCCCGCCCGAATCACAATCCGCAATACATTAAAATCTTTTAACAGCCCCCCCCTAGTTTTCAACATGAAGTTGGTAATTTTGAAGATAAATAAAAACAATAGAGAAAATGAAGAAACTTATTATCCTGCTTTTCTATTTTGTGCCGATGTATATCTACTCACAAAATGTAACTGTCTACACGGTAGATAGGGATGACTCTAAACTGGAAAATATCAAGACAGAAGTATTTTCTCAAAAAGAGGCACAAGTGGATTTCAACACCCTAGTGCTTGTCTATGACAGATATAGGGATGAAATCATAGGTGGATGGGGATCTTACAGAAAAGATCGGCCATCAAACACGGAATTCAAGCAAATCATAAATGATGCGATAATGGATCTATATAATGGTATTTGGAGAATCCGTTGCACAGAGATAAATCCAAAGAACAAAGGATTCGATGGCATTCTTGGTTTGAGATGGGGTATGTCTATGACAGATGCATTAGCACATCTGCGCACCATGTCGCTCACCAATGTCGTACCAGGCGATGATGAACATATTCATATTATGAATGACGTTTACTGGGATGGAGTAAAATTCGACGTTATACGTCTAGGATATTTAGTGTCAAACGCCCAACAGAAAATTCTTGATGACCTTTCTTTTATACGATTTTGCAACGATGCACAAGAAGCCAAACGAATCCGAGACAACATGGCAGGAATATTTATCGCAAGATTTGGGAAAGAAAATGTTACTGAAGACATTGATGGAAACGGATTTAAATGTTATACGGTATATCAAGAAATATATCCAGAAGTAAGTGTTTCAAGGATCAAGCTGTTTATTGGAAAAGTGAACGGAGTTTATGCTACATGCCTTTCTTATAACGGTTGGATTGAAGCCTCGCAGGTAGCAGAAATAGAGAATGAATAATACGCCAACAATTTAAAAGTTAACGACAACAAAATGAAATTAAATCTTATTTTGGTACTCGTCACCACAATATTCGTGATAACCTCATGTCAATCAAAGGAAGAACAGTGGCGCAATCCTAACGCCTGTGACTATATTAAAGAGGAAAATCGCATAAAAGTTAACTATGTGTATAGTTACGATATTATTCCTCGCACAGTTATGGGTTCTATAGAATCAAGTTTTTCTGGGGTTGGTGTAGAAATGGAAATATTCAACTACGGGGGAATGCTACAGATTAATACAAATGCCATTGAAAACATCTATTCGCCAATGTTTGCGAATATCAGTCATTTTTATGTCGTTTCTCCCAAAGATATCTCTATTACAAATACATTCAATGATGAAACTTACGGAAAATGGGCTAAGGGGCGTGTATTCGTTCCTGATTTTAACCGACTTTTTGAAAATGTTTTCATATCTCCTTTGGCGTATAATTATATGATGCATGACAAGCCACAAGACGATAGTGACTGTTTGGTTCTTGTCAGATTGATTACTCCCAAATACAATCGTACCCTCAACGGCATTTTTTATGGAAACTATTTAATAGAATGGATTATCAATTCAGATTATCAGCATATCGATACACATAATGGATATTTTAGTCCTGGTGGAGAATTTTGGGAGTCCCTATTTACTGATGAGGAATACAAAATGTATAAGAGTTATTTAAATGGTGCTGCGATAGGTTTAATACCGAGTTCATACGAACTGCCAAGTAATATTGTAAAAAAACTTGTAAGATAATCGGACAAACAGCAAATATGAAGATACACAAATTATTGTCGGCAAGAGTCTCAACTGCCTTTTTGAGCTTCTTTGCTGCATCAAGGTGCCCTGCGCAGCGTTACAGCCAAGAGCGTACCTACGATATTGTGGGTTTGGCTGATGGAGATGAAATTATAGAAGCCTTGCAATTAGGAATACCTTTGCTTGTAATAGGATTTTTAATTGCCTATTTTTCGATGTGGAGAAAAACACATAAAGAAAAACAAAGCGAGAAAGGTTCTACAATCGGATGCATCGGTATAATAATTATAGGGATAGGCTTCATAGTATTGTTACCTTTATGGACATGGGTTGAAGCTATTGGAGCTACGCTTGTCGGTGTCGTATTTGGTTTAGCAATAATATTTGCCCTCGCATATTATATATACGAAGCACTGAAGAAGTGACACGACGTATTCAGATTAAATTCTGAACCGGAGACCGGGGAAAACTGTACGTTGACAATCTCAAACTGTTTCTTCAAAAACAGCATAACATTATCGCACTCGCTGCCGGCCTCTACCGAATATCTCTACCCTCACGTGAAAAATATCCAAGCTAACTTGATGTTTTTCGCTCGTTTGTACTACATCCACGTTGCGAAACCGCTGTTTCGGAAATGGTCATTTCGGAACAGGCGAGCAAAGGGTATGAGATTTTTTGACGAGGAGATTGCATCAATGTCTTTACTCGTGCCACCGGC
>CAZOKL010000163.1:0-2729 GCA_964580305.1 uncultured Bacteroides sp. | reverse complement strand
ACGGTCGGGAGCGGAGTAGAGGGCGGCCGACCACGGTCTCCTTTCCGCTCCCGGCCGCCCTCCTTTCCGTCCTCGGGCGGCCTTTAGGGCGCTCACAAGCTCCATAGAGCTTCAAAAATAACCCACCTGACGTGTTGTTTAGTTCTCCCCGGCTTTTTATCTTTGCTCACTGAATCAAACTAATCACAATACGGCTATGAAAATAAGGAACTACATCTATATGGTGCTGGCTTGCACCACGCTGGCAGTGGGAAGCCTCTCGTGCGCCAACAGCAAGAAGGCCTCGGGCGACGAAGTTGCCGCCTCGGATGCAGCCGTGCAAGTACCGGCATTTGATGCCGACAGCGCCTATCTTTACGTGAAACAACAAGTGGACTTCGGCCCGCGCACGCCCAACAGCGAGGCGCACGACCGTTGCGGCGACTACCTGGCTGCCAAGCTGGAAACATTCGGGGCAAAGGTGTATAACCAACGTGTCGACCTCACGGGCTATGACGGCCGCACGCTGAAGGCACGCAACATCATTGGCGCTTACAACCCCGACTCGAAACGCCGCGTGATGCTCTGTGCGCATTGGGACACCCGTCCCTGGGCCGACAACGACCCCGACAAGGCCAATCACCGCAAGCCCATTCTGGGTGCGAACGACGGCGCAAGCGGTGTGGGCGTCCTGCTCGAAGTGGCCCGCCAGGTGCAACGCCAGGCCCCGGCCATCGGCATCGACATCATTCTGTTTGACATGGAAGACTACGGCACACCACAGTTTGCCGAGACACTGGCCGACGACAGCGGCACGTGGTGTCTGGGGGCCCAATACTGGAGCCGCTCGCCCCATGTGCAGGGCTACAACGCACGGTTCGGCATCCTGCTCGACATGGTGGGTGCCAAAGGTTCCACCTTTCTGAAAGAAGGCACTTCACTGCAATATGCCGAGCCGGTGGTGAAGAAGGTGTGGCGCGCCGCCAGGAAACTGGGGCTGGAAAACTATTTTGTGGACGAACACGGAGGCTATGTCAACGACGACCATGTGCCCGTCAACGAAATTGCACGCATCCCGTGCATTGACATTATCAACTGTGACTTGAAGGGCGAGCTCTCCAGCTTCGGCGACTTCTGGCACACACTGGATGACAACATGGACATCATCGACCGCAACACCCTGCAGGCCGTGGGCCAGACGGTGCTTCAGGTAATCTACAACGAGAAATAAAATCAACTCAAAAAACAACTCTTTACTATGACTGCCATAAATGAACTGCAAGACGAAGTCATTGCCGAATTCAGTGACTTTGACGACTGGATGGACAAATATCAGCTTCTCATCGACCTGGGCAACGAACAAGTTCCGCTCGATGCCGCCTACAAGACAGATTCAAACCTCATCGAGGGCTGCCAGAGCCGCGTGTGGCTCCAAGCCGACCTTGTGGACGGGAAAGTGCATTTCCAGGCCGAGAGCGACGCGCTCATCGTGAAGGGCATCGTCGCCCTGCTCATCCGAGTGCTCTCCGACCATACGCCTGATGAAATCCTCAATGCCGACCTTTACTTCATTGACCGCATCGGACTGAAAGAACACCTCTCGCCCACACGCAGCAACGGCCTGCTCGCCATGGTGAAGCAAATGCGCATGTATGCGCTGGCGTTCAAACAGCTTGAAGGGAAAAAGGCATGACAGACAGTCGTGAAAGACATTGCACGGAGAAAGTGCTCCTGGGCATGAGCGGCGGCACCGACAGTTCGGCGGCCGCTTTTCTTTTGCAGGATGCCGGCTATGAAGTGACGGGCGTCACCTTCCGTTTTCACGAACACGGCGACGACAGCACCTATCTTGACGACGCACGCCATGTGGCCGACCGCCTGGGCATCCGCCATCTTGTTCACGATGCACGCGAGGTGTTCCGCCACACGGTGATGGACTATTTCGTGTGTGAATACATGGCGGGGCGCACACCTGTGCCCTGCACCGTGTGTAACAACCTGCTGAAATGGCCCTTGCTCTGCCGCCTGGCCGACCGTGAGGGCATCCCCCTCGTCGCCACGGGACACTATGTGCGCAAAATCCGTGAGCAGGGACGCTACTATGTCACCACCGGAACCGATCCGGACAAAGACCAATCATTTTTCCTCTGGGGACTGCCGCAAGACACACTGGCACGCGCCGTGTTCCCTCTGGGGGAATATTCAAAAACTGAAGTGCGCCGTCTGGCAGCCGAACGGGGCTTCCGGCGTGTGGCCGCGAAACGCGACAGCCTGGGCGTGTGTTTCTGTCCGGGTGACTACCGCCCGTTCCTGCGCAGACAGGCCGAAACAAATGCCATCCGCCCGGGAACATTTACCGACGAAGACGGGCATGTGCTGGGAATGCACGAGGGATACCCCTTCTACACCATCGGCCAACGCCGCGGACTGGGCCTGCAACTCAACCGTGCGGTCTATGTGAAGGACATCGACCCGCAGACAAACAGCATCACGTTGGCCCCACTCCCATCGCTCGAACGCACGGAGATGTTCCTTGCCGACTGGCAGCTGGTGCATCCCGACGAGGTGCTGGATGGCAGCAGCGTGGAGGTCAAGATACGCTATCGCAAGCAGTTGAATCATGCCTCTGTCAGCCTTCGTGCCGACGGTCGTCTGCACGTGTCGCTCCATGAACCTCTCACAGCCGTTGCGCCCGGCCAGGCAGCCGTGTTCTATCGCACCGGTCGTGTGCTGGGCGGGGGAATCATTGA
>CAZOKL010000162.1:0-2822 GCA_964580305.1 uncultured Bacteroides sp. | reverse complement strand
AATATATTCTCCACTGTTTATTTGAATATTCTCCATAATTTATTCATTTTTGGAAAACACTAAATCAGATAGCCATGTACCATTTTTCTCTATGTCTACAGTATCACTGTTACATCAACCATCATAAAGTTATTTTCAATAGTGTTTTTTTCATATTCGTATGATACAAAAAAACAGTTAATTCGTTGTCTCCCTCTTGTTAAGAGAAAGATTACATCGCAAATGTAATAACAAATAGTGATATTAATCATATTTAAACCTAATTTTCTTTTTACTTATTACATAAAAAATGATAGATGTTTAGAGAAACATAGATTTTGATTACATCAATTCATTAGAAAAACGTAGATGAAGTTAAGTCCCAGACCTGCATGGACTGTAAACACAAAAATCCGATACTCCTTTTTATGAAGCAATATGTCAGAACCTGACGACACGCAAGCACAAGTCCTACGTAAAAACAGCAGATATGTGTTATTAATTACAAATATATTCCACTGCTCATCTTTGTTTGTCTTACTTTTGTAAGACAAAAATGACGACTGAATGAAACACAAGAAACTATTATTCTATAGCTTATTGACGTTTTTCACACTGGTACTTGCTGCCGGAACTACAGCCTACTACCTCTTCTTCAGCAAGACATTCAAACTGACTGAAACCACCTATTTATACATCCGCCCGGGAGACTCCTTGGAAATCATCTGCCAACAACTGGATCAACAAGCACACCCATCCACACTTATAGGTGTACGATGGCTGGCAGCATTCTACAACTATGACCAGCACATACGGAGCGGACGTTATGCCGTTTATCCTGACGATAATGCATTCAGGTTAATCCGTCGTTTGTCCACCGGACAACAGGTCCCTGTCAACCTCATTATTCCTAGCGTCCGAACAATGGACAGACTGGCCGCTACAGTCTCGTCATACATCATGCTCGACTCGGCCACAGTAGCATCGGCATTAACCGACTCTTCCACTTGTGCACGGCTGGGATATACTCCGCAAAACATCGCCTGCCTCTTCATACCCAACACATATGAAGTGTATTGGGATATGAGCATTGACCAATTTCTGGCCCGCATGACAAAAGAAAAAAATCGTTTCTGGAACGAAGAACGACAACAAAAGGCCAAAGACATTGGTCTAACGCCGGAAGAAGTGGCAACACTGGCATCAATCGTGGATGAAGAAACGGCTAAAAACGACGAAAAACCGCTCGTGGCCGGACTCTACATCAACCGCCTGAAGTGCGGCATGCTCCTACAAGCCGACCCGACCGTGAAGTTTGCATGTGGAGATTTCGGACTACAACGCATCTTACACAAGCATTTGACTGTGGACTCTCCCTATAATACCTACATACATGAAGGACTGCCTCCGGGACCAATACGCATACCGTCCATCGCAGGCATAGAAAGCGTGCTTAACTACACTCATCACAACTATCTCTATATGTGTGCCAAAGAAGATTTTTCCGGTCGACACAACTTTGCCGTAACTCTACGAGAACACCAAAACAATGCGTTGCGTTATCAACGTGAACTAAACCGAAGAAAAATACATTAATATCATAGACTTATGCAACTCATCATTGAACGCTACCAACAACGCATCAACGATTACAAGCAAAAATTTTCTCGCATACAACAACGCATCTACTGCATCGGCACCATTCGTCTACTCCTATTTATCATGGGGATTGTCGGAGCCATCTACTTACGTCATGAAGGCTAGATTATCGTGTTGTCCGTTATCTTGGTATGCCTTATCTCTTTCCTGATACTGATGAAGGTGCACGACCGACTGTTTTATGAGAAAGACTTCATACAGCAACTTATTGAAATCAATGAGCACGAACTGGCAGCCATCAATTACCAAACAGACGGCTTCGACGGCGGGAAAGAATTCCAAGACCCAACCCATGCCTATTCATATGATTTGGACTTGTTTGGTGAACATTCGCTGTTTCAATACATCAACCGGACTTCGACCTACTTCGGGCGCAAACGTCTGGCTGAATGGTTCATCTGCCCACTGGACAAGAAAAAAATCATCGAACGGCGTCAAGAGGCTGTTCGCGAACTGACTCCAAAACTAGACTACCGACAGCAATTTGAAGCTACCGGCATGGTTCATAAAGGCACGCTGTCTGACGAGGAGGAGCTCCTGCGATGGGCACAGTCTGGCACAGAGTTTCGCCACAGACGCCTGTTCAGGTTACTCAGTATCTTCTTTCCCGGACTGAACCTTCTGTTCCTTATCCTAGGTGTTGCTGATATCCTCTCGTTCAACTGGCTCACCGGCTCATTCATCATCTGTGTGATTGTCAGCTTCGGTCTGCAAAAGAAAATTACCCTGTTTCAGATTTCCTATGAAGACAAACTGGCAATTCTGAACTGCTACGTCCGCCAGATGAATTTGATGGAGACGCTCCAACCTGAAAGTGAAATGCTGAAAGCCTGCTGCATGCAACTCAACAACGGAAAAGAACCAGCTTCAGCCGCCATCACTCAACTGTCGAAAAAGATGAATGCCCTGAACCAGCGAAACAACATTCTGGCCTACATCGTATTGAACGGCCTCCTATTCTGGGAAGTGCATCAAGTGATGCGCATCGAGCAATGGAAGGAGTGTCACGCCGACAGCCTACCCACATGGCTCAACGCTATAGGCGAGATGGACGCTCTCTGCTCGCTCGCAGCTTTTGCCTACAACCATCCCGACTACACTTGGCCCACTCCCACCGAACGACCGTTCACCTTGTGTGCCGAGCGATTGGGACACCCGCTCATCCACCGTGACCGCTGTGTGCG
>CAZOKL010000161.1:0-2826 GCA_964580305.1 uncultured Bacteroides sp. | reverse complement strand
TATTGATGCATGAAAATGTCGAATTGAAGGACAAAGTGCAAAAAGGATTGGATGCCTTGAAAGAACTTAACAAGATAATAGTTGATAAAGATGGTGATATTTCGCTATTGAAAGAAAAAGTACAAACGTATAGTGGCCTAGTCAATGAACTTACGAAGCAGTGTCAATTGTTGAATGTTCGAAGTGAAGAGCAAAGCCGCCTTATTACAGAGATGGAAGATTTGAATAACAAGTTCAAGTCGGAAAACGAATCCTTGGTTAGAAAGGTCGCCGCATTAGAGGACATACAGGAAGAATTAGTGAAAAAAGAATTGCTGATAGAGAATTTGGAATATGAATTGGGTATCAAAGAGCGACAATGTAAAGATGCGAACAACCGGGAGGAAGAATGGAAAAAACGAAGTGAAACCTTGGAAGCCGATTTTAAAGCTTTGCAGCCTTATCTATATCTTATAGAAGAGAAAAAAGCAGAAGAACAGGCTGCCCAGGAACTTGAGAAGGCCAAGGAAGAACTTACAATGGTTATAAATGAATACAAGGAGATACAAATTTCAAACGGTCATAAGGATTTGTATAACCGCTTGCAACAGTCTTTAGATGAAGCTACGTGTTTGTTGAAATGGGAAACGATTAGCCATTCGGATGTTCAGACGGGACTTGAGAGGTTGAAAGAGAATATAATAAAGATTCGGGAAGAAGAGGAGAATCTGCTGCTGCAGGAAAAAGAAGAAAGAATTAAGGCGGAAAAACTATTAGAAGAGGAAGAGAACAAGGGCCGAGCCAAATTAGTTCTACAAGAGATACTTATCCAAGCGAGTGATTATTTGAAGGAAATACCTTCGGATTTAGATGCAAAGGATATTATTCTGTTTTTGGAAGAAAACATACAGTCTGCTCAAGAGACTTATGAAAAGACAACAGCATCTCCTGAAATATACGAGGATGCTTCTCAAAAATTAGAATCTGCGTTTAAGCAGGCCAAGGAAAAAATTACTCAAAGAGAGGATGAACGGAACCATGTCGTGCAAAGGCGTATCCCTGAAGTCTTTGATGCCCAAACTGGAGAGTACATACAGGCTTATCAGTTCTTTAGTCGTCCAGAAGGTGAAGTGATGAAGTGGAGACGGATTTTTGAAACGTCCATCCAGTTGAATGAAAAGCGTTTCTTGTGCCCTTATTGCCGACAGATGGTGAAAATCTCAGGTCGAAAATTCATGAGGGGAGCTGTCTCGTTCTTCTCACATCTGCATGACAGCCATTATTGTGAGATAAAAACCACTACCGGACTTACGAAGGAACAGATAGAGGCAAGGAAATATGGGCTGGTGACAGAAAGCGAAAGACATCGCCAGCTGAAGACATTGATAAGCGAAGCTCTTTCTTCAGAGATTAGTCAGCAGAAGGGGGTAAGTGATGTGGTGGTGGAGAAAAAGGTAGACAGTTTCATTCCAGGCCTAAATTGGCGAAGACCTGATGTGCTGGCTCGGTATAAGGGTATGAATCTTGTTTTTGAATTGCAATTATCTACTACATTCATTAGCGTAGTTGTTCAACGTGATATATTTTATCGGCTGAATAAATATTTCATTATTTGGGTATTCAATTTTGACGAGAATGAAAAATTTGTAGATTTGACCAACTTGATGTGCAAAGACATCTATTATGGGAACAAACGCAATATCTTTGTTTTTGACAGGGAAGCACGGGTGGAAACGGAAAGACGAGGCGAACTAGTACTGAAATGCAACTGGCTGGACAGTGATTCTAAATGGCATTATCAGGGAGAGCAAGGAAGCATTGGAGGACAATTTGTGACATTGGACGAACTAAAATATGATGAAGAAACTTATAAACCATTTTATTTTGATGCAGATTCCCTATATTACGAAGCGCATCCGGAGGTAAAATCCAGAATCCTGCATGAAGAGAAAGCCTATCAAGAGAAATGCTTGAAGAAATGGAAAGACGAACAGAATGACGATTGGGTTGCGACAGGGCAACAGGCAGAAGAGAGATTGGCGCAGCAAGAAGCCACCTTGAAATGGATGCAGGAACATGACGAGTCTGCGACTATTTACCAAGTTGGCAATAAGTATGGACTTCGGTACAATGAAGTTGTTTTGGTTCCTCCAAATTTTTCATCTTGCCAATGGTCAAAAAAATATGGTATGTTTTTAGTGTCTTATAGGAGAAAGTATGGACTATATGACCGTTTCGGACAAGTCTATTTTTCCTGTGATTACTTGGCTTTTCATCGTTTGGACAATGGAATGATTGTTGCAGAGAACACCCAAGGCTTTTATTTGCGGAATATAGGTAAGATAAGCGAGCGTATAGTTCATGATACTATTTCGTTGGAAATATTATCCCCCGAGGTCTCAGCCATTACGGTTAATAAATATCGCAAGGTTCTTTTTTTAGTGGACGGAGATTTATTATTCAAACAAAATGAACAGGGCAGTTACGCATTCTACTCTTTTCTGGGGGACTTGTTGTCGGATGAAACTTATTCGAAATATCGTTTTACGGAAAAGTATGAAGCATTATGGTTGAGAGAAAGCACAACTGGCTTGTGGAAAATAGTGAATATTGATGGGACGAGCCGAACAAATAAGCGTTATGAAGAATGCCGTTTTGAAAAAAATAAAGTTATTGCTCAACAACAGGGGCAGACGGATATATATGCTTTAGATGGCGGTTTGGTTCGAGAGACGGAGTTTGACAACATTATGGATTTTGGGCAGCAATATGAAATGGTTTGTAAAGACAAGTTGTATGGCTTGGTAGATATTGATTTCCTAGAGGTTGTTCCTATTTGCTATACAG
>CAZOKL010000160.1:0-2851 GCA_964580305.1 uncultured Bacteroides sp. | reverse complement strand
CAGTTTATTTTACACTACCGTGACAGACCTACGTTTTGAACCCCAACATAACATGATGAAGCGCGTTGTAAAAATCGGATTATGTCTCATGATGGTAATATTCCTTATTGCCGTCTGTCTGTTAGTTGTCTGCAATACAGTCATTGTCAATAATGCCAATGGAAAAATGTATTCCAATGCAGATAGTATTCCAATGTCTGAAGTGGGGCTGCTTCTCGGCACAACACCACAGACACGTATTGGTGGGTGGACGAATTACTTTTTCAAGTATCGGATTGATGCAGCCGAGGCCCTTTACAAATCGGGTAAGGTGGAATACATCCTGATTAGTGGTGACGAAAACAGTCTGGATGGTATCAATGAAGTGGAGTGCATGAGGGATTCTCTCGTTAAACGAGGCATACCAGAAAGTGATATTATGCTTGATGGAAAAGGGTTTCGCACACTTGACGCTGTTGTGCGAGCGGTGAAGTTGTACGACGTACATAGTTTCGTTGTCATATCCCAGAAGTTCCATAATGAGCGTGCCGTCTATCTTGCAGAACATCTTGAGCTTGATGTCCACGACATAATGGGCTTTAATGCTAAAGCTTCCAAAACTAAGATGGCGCTGATGACATATGCTAGAGAATACTTCGCCCGTGTAAAAGTGTTCCTGGATATCCTTACTCATAAGGAACCTATTTCTTTAAAATTAGACGAAAGATATATACAAAAAGGAGAGCTAACGTCGCTTTCCATCAACGGTATCTCTTTAATTGGTAAAAACAAAGACGAGGTTACAGGCAAACTCGCTAACGCATTGGGCGATGCAAAGATAACAGATGAAATCTCTGATGATGGCGAGAGATGGAAAGTTCTCGAATTTTGCAGTATCAAATTTGGGCTGAATATCTGTTGGAAACGAAGCATAGGCCAGATTTCCGCGCAAGAGGTAATACTATTCACTTCGCATCAGGAAAAATGGGCCTATGTGAAGTTGAGAGAAGGGATTTCCAGAATTTATGGAATACCTTATGTGGACGATTTTATGAGAGCAGTATAGCAAACGCATCGCCTGATGAGCGGGTCTATCCTAATTGCAAATGGTTTGGGGAGGGCTCGGTTAGTCTGAGAAATGTTCATGATGACGAGGGTGGCCTGTTTGTAATGTTCTACCAATAGTACGTTGAACGTGTATTTTTAGATTCCGTGGCATAAATGGCCATGATGTTCAGAGAACTGTTTTAATAAAAAACCTCCCTGCAATACTGATGCAGGAAGGCTTGCTCATAAGATGTATGATTTTGGTTTCATTTGATAGTCATACTCCCATCTCCATGCTTAACATGGAAAGTGATTTTCCAATACGCTCGTTCTTTAGGAGCCTAATTTTCACCTGAGCGTGTTCCATCGGGATTAATCTTCTTGAACCGCTTGCAGCCACAGGAACAAGCCCAGATAGGTGGTCGTCGTGGTATGTTGTCGCCACCCATTATGCAGTTCTTCCAGTATTGCCATAGAAACTCAATCTCTGTCATATCACCAGTTCCATACACGATAGGGATAACTTCACTACCACATACCGGGCACTTCCGTGGCTTACGGTACACGTCAATAATTCTCGTCTGTATCATCGGTTGGACTTGTTTGTGGATTTTCAAGAGACTTGCCAAAAGCCTCAATGGTTTCCTGTGAATCACGACCGGCTACTGATTTGCCTGTGGCTTGCTCTATGCGGTCATTTGTGTAGGTAGCAATCGACATCTTTTCAGCCGTAGCAAAGTCATGAGGCTCGTCTTGCAGTATTAGTGCCATGATGCCCTTGTAGGCGGCACTGTTTCGTGTCTGCAAAGACAGCAGGCGTGTAGCTTGGAAGTTGGAGCGAGCCACGGTGTCTGGGATGGCCGAATCATCATCCACCCAAGCAAAGAAGTCTCTGATATCCGACGCATATCTGGGCTCATTGGCAGCTCACTAGAGTTCGCCAAGAACACCACACCAATACCATCTACTCAGTTTGTTGATGGCCATCTTGCTATTGTGAAGCAATCTGCCGTGGCTGTTGTCAAAGGCATAGATAGCAGCCAGTGGTATGTACTGGGTGTTGTATGGGAGGTTGGCAGCAGAAAAGATGCCCTGCCCAAAGAGGAAGCGAGCAGCGTCCATAAATGCATCGGCCAATCCATCTTGTTTCGCAACAAACACAGCCCGGCGTAGGTTCATCACATCTTTCTTCTTGCACTTCACACCGACCGCCTTGCCGTCAGTGCGTGGGATGAGAGACTGCTCATAGCTATCCCAAAGCGTCATGGCTGTAATGAATCATTCAACAGGTCGTGGTTCTGTGAGGTGAAGACAGCCCTGATTTTATTCCACTCTTGACGAAGTTCCACACCCTCGGCAGCCAACGATGCCGTCACCAGTTCAAAGACGTTCAATGGCACACCGCCACGATTGACATTCTCGAAAATCTGGCAAACGGAAGACTGGGAGTGGATTTCAAAACAGTAATGGCCGGCAACTTGTACGAGTTCACAGCATTGACAATCTTATCATAGAAATCGTCTATCAAGTCCATTATCTCAGGGGAATTGTCGTAGAATCTGTCAGACCTCGCTCCCAATTTCTGTAATCATTTGACGAAAACATCAGATTCAGAGGGAACATGAAATTCTTGTACTCATCTTCACGGGTACGCAGGTCAAGGTCTATGACTTTGCCAATGTCCGACGTTTTAATTTTCTTGTCAGATATGGATATGATGGCTTCCTCTCGATCCTCGGTTTCGTCAAGTGCCTTCTTGATGTCAAGATAGTAATATCTGTAGATTGTCGTATTCTTGTTCTTCTCGAAGCAGGTCTCAACGGCA
>CAZOKL010000159.1:0-3037 GCA_964580305.1 uncultured Bacteroides sp. | reverse complement strand
TGGTCAGCGTGGTGAAGGCAAGAACTACAGCATCAACTACAGCGGTAGTGTGACGGCAAGCAGAGTGTCGATGCTGCCCGACATGCAGAACGACTTCGGACAGGGCTGGAACGGCATGCAGACCTACATTGAGAACGGTTCGTGGGGACCGCGCCTTGACGGCTCCACGCAGGTGTATGGCCCCATCTGGAACGGCCAGCAGCTCATTCACACCTACAGTGCGAAAAAGAACAACGTGAGAGACTTTTTCGATACGGGCTGGTCGCAAAACCACAATGTCTCCATTAACGGCATTTCGAGCGACGAAAAGATGACCTATTATCTTTCCTATTCTTATAGCGGAGATGACGGCGTCATGCCGGGCGACTATGACGTCTACAAGCGTCACACCATTTCCGCGCGCAACAGCTATGAGGCCTCCAAGTGGCTGAAGGTTTCTTCGTCGCTCAACTTTGCACGTGGTGAAACGAATGCCGTGCCGGCCGGACAGGGTATATCAGTGATTGACGGTCTGTATGAAATGGCGCGCGATGTCTCCATCGTGGATATGAAAGATTTGAGCAACGTGTTCAACACGCCGGAGGCGTATTACACGCCTTATGGCATCACGAACCCCTATTGGGCGTTGGAAAACAGGTATTTCAATTTGGACTCCAAGCAGGTTTACGGCAAGGTGCAGCTGGACATCAATCCCATCAAGCAACTGACGCTGACCTATCGTTTCGGTTTTGACTATTCCGATTATGACATGAAGAGAGGCTATCCGCAAATTGACCTCGACGATGCCTTGATTGATGAAGACTGGGGCTACGCGCCGTCAGAAATGAACCAGAGCGGTTACGTGTATGTGTATTATAACAGACGTTATGAAATGAACCATGACTTCCTGGCCAACTTCACAGACAAATATCTCGACAACAGACTGGATGTGAGCGTCAACCTGGGTGTGAACATGAACGAACGCTACTCCACCTCATTTTACGGAGAAGCAGATAACCTGACAATTGAAACAGGCTGGTGGGATTTGAGCAACGGCAGTGACTGGACCGTGCTGAGCGAAAGCCAATGGAAGCGCCGTCTGGTGGGTCTGTTCGGTGACGTCACCTTCGGTTGGGACGACATGATTTACCTCAATGTGACGGGCCGCAACGACTGGTCGTCAACCCTGCCCATCAACAACAACAGCTATTTCTATCCGGGCGCCACTTTGAGCTGGGTGTTCACGGAGCTGTTGCCGAAAAACGACATCCTGAGTTTCGGTAAACTGCGTCTGGCATACGGAAAGACGGGTAACGACGCCAGCCCGTATTACACCAGCACCTCTTACGTGCAAGGTTATGCCAACGGCTATTATTACGGCTCATACATTAGCTTCCCGGTGAACGGCACGAATGCTTATATGTTAAGCAACACGCTGGGCAGCTCTGACTTGAAGCCGGAAATGACCACGGAAAAGGAAATTGGTTTGAACCTGCAGCTCTTCAAAGGACGCATCGGCATTGATGCGGCATATTACGACCGCCGCACGAGCGACCAGATTTTCACCCTGCCCGTTGACCCCTCAACCGGCTACCGCTACATGGTGACCAACTTCGGTACGGTGCGGAACCGCGGTGTGGAACTCTTGGTGAACGTTGTCCCCGTGCAGACCAAGAACTGGCGTTGGGACCTGGGCTTCAACTTTGCAAAGAACAACAACAAGGTGCTTTCGCTTCCTGAAAGCCTTGATGGCGGAAAGGTGTCCATCTATTCTTTCGCCACCTCAACTGATGCCGTTTATCTCTATGCTGTGGAAGGAAAGGCGCTCGGACAATTCTACACCTACCGCCAGCAATACACCGAAGACGGACAACTCATTGTGGGTGAAGACGGACTGCCCGTGCTGGGGACCGAACTGGAAGACACCGGCAAGAACATGAACTATGACTGGACGGGCGGTATCACCACTTCGCTCAGCTACAAGAACTTCACGCTGAGTGCGGCGCTCGACATCCGCGAGGGCGGCTACATGTTCTCGCGCACCGCAAACCTGATGGCCTTCACCGGCAACGGTGTCATCACCACCTATAACAACCGCAAACCCTTCGTCATCCCCAACTCGGTGGTTTCCAATGGCGACGGGACCTATTCGGAGAATACCACGCCCATCTATCAGGTGAACGGTAGCATGCAGGACTATTATGACTTGGGCTACGGCCTCGGCGGCGAGAGCTATCTGATTGACCGCTCGTATGTGAAGCTGCGCAACATCAGCCTCACATGGAATGTGCCCAGGAAATGGGTGCGCGCCATGCAGCTGAGCGATGTTTCCCTCACGGCTTTCTGCAGCAACGTGTTCACATGGACCGCTTCGGACAACCGTTACATTGACCCGGAAACGACTACCGTTTCGCAAGCTACTTATGGCGACCTCGCCACAATGTTCGGTGAAACCTATTCCAACCCGTCAAGCCGCACCTTCGGCTTAAACCTCAGTGTCAAATTCTAAATCATTTTATGGAGAAGATAACAATGAAAAAACTATTATTCATATCGACTTTTGTGGCAGGTTTGTGTCTGGCGTCTTGTGACAGCTATCTGGACATCAACCAAGACCCCAACTCAATCCCCGAGGAGAACCTCACCGCCGACATTCTGATGCCTTCAGTGGAAATGAACGTGGCAGCCAGCTATGGCGACGAACTCCGCATCTTGGGTGGCTATTTTTCGCAAATCTATGCCCAGTTGTTCGGAACCTCCAACTTCGTAACCATTTCGCAGTTTCAAATGACTGCCGCGCGCAGCAGCAGTTTTTACTATCAGGTGTGTGTGCGCGGACAGCAAAACTTGAAGACCATCCGCGAGCTGGCTGCCGCCGATGAAGACTGGGGCACCTATCTGGCAGCAACCGTGCTGCGTGCATTTGCCTATCAGATGTTGGTGGACTGCTATGGCGAAATCCCCTACACGGAAGCACTGGACGAAACCAACCTGAGCCCGAAATATGACGATGGGCTGACCGTTTATCAGGGCATTCTGAGCGAGCTGGACGAAGCCC
>CAZOKL010000158.1:0-3040 GCA_964580305.1 uncultured Bacteroides sp. | reverse complement strand
CTGTTTATTTATCATTTGCCTTCAAAATAGCCGAGCTATTATCCACCGATTCTATTTCCACATCACTGAACCGATGCTTTTTATTTCCAAAGCGGAAGCGATAGCTCACAGTCAAAAAAACGCCACGATCCGCAGTGTAGTTTCTTGAAGACTCTGCATAGTCTATAGAGTGATAGCTTGTATAATTCTTTGGTGTGGAAAACGGGTTGCGCACGTCCAACATCACATTCAGGTTATTGGAAGAGTAACTGACATTGAAACTATGCGTAGCTCCGGAATAAGTATTTTCCATCAAAAACTCCTCACTGATTTGACGAGAACGGAGTTTAGCCGACGCCATCCAGCCTTTATACGTAAACAGCAAGTCAGCTCCATAAATCCAGGTAGATACCCGATGCGTCTTCCACGAATCCACATATCCCCTGCGGTAACCTCCGTTAGCTTTTAGAGTCAGCATCTTCGGTATCAGATTGACAGAACCGCGCACTTCTCCCACCAAGATATGAGCGTGTCCTCCAGAATAATACGAATGCACAAACTTGTCATTTTCCCGATAAGTATAAATCGAGAAGTTATCCAGATAAAACTGATTCTCCAAAGTCGCTTCGAGGATTCCCCACGGTTGATTGTAAGAATAATCAAACATTACATCGAATGCCTTTATGTCTTTCAGATCCGGGTTTCCGCGCTTAATCTGCATGAAGTCCATCGATTGATCTATCGTGCTTCGCCACTTAAATTCAAGAGGAACGTAAACGGCCGCCGTCATGGCACGCAACATGTGTTTTTCGTTCGGCATATATTGCAACATGAATTGTCCGTTATAGACAAACTCATGATGTTTTTGCTCTTGCTCTGTCGTCTGCCAGCCTCCCATGAGAGTCAGTGCACCCATCACCTTGTCATATTTCTTCGCCATGCTGATAATGCCGGTAGTCTTGCCTGAAAGATACTTTTCCTTACCTTCGTTGGTTCCGGTATGAGTCGAGTAAATGTTTTGCTGCACATGCTCCAGCATCATATTGAGTGAAAGCCCGTTCTTAAAGTTATGCATATATTTGATACGTGGGTTATAATAATGATAATGTTCCGCTATATTTGCCAGATTGTCATCATATAATTCCTCATTATTCCATGTCTGGTATGCACGAGTATACGTGTTGCTTCCATAATTGTATATCATGGATGCAGTCAGCTTGCTCTGATTCTGAAAGTAATGTTCGTATGAAAGCATTCCTCCGGGAGCACGGTTCTTCGACCGGGTACGCTCGTTCGTCGACAACGTGGAAAATTCATCCCAGTCATAGGTATGCACCGAACTAGAAGTTACATCCGGACCTTGTGCATTTATCCATAATTGGGCACTCAGTCTGTCATTCTCCATCGTATGGAGATACTGCAAATAGGCATTCACATTATTCCCTTTGTTCTTCATGGGCAAGCCTTCCTCCCGACTGTTCAGCACAGAGCCATTTTCCAAGTGGAATTGATAGTCGGACTGAGAAGTCTTGTCTTGCATGAAGTTCTGATAAGTATCGCTCACTCCTGCCGAAAACTCATGCTTTTTGTAATACACCTGTGCACTGGCACTAGCTTTACCATCCACTCTTGCCAAAGCTTGACGGGCGTTGACATTCACATTTCCGCCATACTGTCTGTTTATCAACACAAAGTCTACAACCGTCTGCATGGGAAACTCCGGATGGTAGTCATAATAGTCAATGCGGCTTATGTCTCGCGGATCCATTTGTTCTATCTCATGCGACTTGGCTTCGCGCCCGTTAATGCATAACACGACATCTTGATTGTGACGCTTGATTTCTTTCGTAAACGGGTCAACATCCAAGTCGACAATCATCATGTTGTAAAGCACATTATAACCATTAAAGGCATGCTTCTTCTGTTCCTTTGTCGGGAATAGCAGAGTCCGGTCTATCCGCCGAATGGCAGTCTGTGCATGCACCTCCACTTCGGCTAATTGTACGGAAGCACTGTGCATCGTTATTTGTCCCAGCTTATTTTCTTCCTTATTTACATCCAGACGTAACACGGCATCCATAAACCCCACACAAGACAACCGAACCATATACTTTCCACCAGCATCGGGCACTTTCAAAGAGAATGTCCCTTTCGCATCTGAAAGCGTAGTTGAAAGCTTCGTGGAATCACGAGAAAAACAACTGATATCTACCGCATCCAACGGTTGTCCCTTCTCATCTACTATTGTACCAACAATTCGTGATTGAGCTATCACATGACTGGAAAATGCAACCAAAACCAATAGCACAATCAACAATTTATAAATCCTATTGTTCTCCATTTATCAATCATTTAATGCTTTACTTTTAGTATTAGAATTTTTACAGAATAAAAAACAGAGCCTATGATTATCAGTACCCTAAAATCTTATTCGATATAATGTCTATTAACCATTATCTTTTTCATAGCAAAACCAAATACCGTCCAAACTATCGTTTATTGACGCCGCGAAAGTAAAAGAAGGAAGTATGAAACGGGGCTGAAATAATCTGAAAACAGTATGAAAAGAGTATGAAACAGTATGAAATCACTGGTAGGCAGCTTGTTGGATGAAACGTTGTTTTCCGGGAAAGCACATTGGCCTAGCCCTGCATATTGTATTTTTGCTTCTCAATCCATTGGGACAAGCAAGCCGATTACAAGCCTGAAAGAAGAACACTTTGAGCAGAAACAGGAGAAAAAGACAGCAAGCAGACTATAGAGATTTATTGTATGGCGGATGATTTTTGCAAGGGATTTGCCAAAGTTCAGAAAAATACATGGTTGAAGACAGGAAGAAAAGACATTGCACAGATAGAACACTCCATGCACTGTTCTTTCAACAACTTCATTGTCAATTCCCTGCCGGCTATCGCGGCATACTGTTTCTTTGAAAAGAAACCCGCCATTGATGTGAATTTTATCAATAACGACCAGCTGACCTTGTTTTGACTTTATATCGAACTCACGTTAATCCCAAATCGGTCATTAGGATTTCACAGTGTTGTAAGGCAGTGAGAAA
>CAZOKL010000157.1:0-3113 GCA_964580305.1 uncultured Bacteroides sp. | reverse complement strand
CTCGCGACCCCAACCTTGGCAAGGTTGTGCTCTACCAACTGAGCTATTTCCGCATCAACCTTTGATTTTTGATTGCGGATGCAAATGTAGATATTATTTTTTAAATCTGCAAAAGAATAGGTGAGAAAAATGCTAACTCATGCGATTTTTATAATCATCATAAGTAAAATATTTGTAGATCTCCAATTTTCCATCGGCATGAAGTAAAGCAATACTGGGGTGCTGGATGCCATTGAACATACTGGTTTTTACCATTGTATAATGTATCATATCTTCCAAGATAATTCGTTCTCCCACTTGCAGAGGATGATTAAAACGCCAAGCTCCCATATAATCACCACTCAAACAACTATTTCCTCCCAAACGATAAATATTTTCTCCCACTCCGGCATTTTTTACAGCACCATCCGGCAAAGTCTCCGCTCCTCTTATCTGTGGTTGATAGGGCATCTCCAGACAATCGGGCATATGGCAAGTGAAACTAACATCCAAAATAGCCGTTCGTATGCTTCGACTTTCAACAATATCTACCACTGTACTCACCAAAGCCCCCGTCTGCCATGTAAAGGCTGAACCTGGTTCAAGAATAATACGTAAATAAGGATAACGTGATTTCAATCCCTGCAACAGTTTTATGAGATGTTCTACGTCGTAGTCTTCACGTGTCATCAAATGTCCACCACCCAAATTCAACCATTTCAATTGAGGAAACCAACGCGCAAATTTAGCTTCCAAATGCAGCAATGTACGCTCCAGTTCATACGAACTACTTTCACAATGGCAATGGCAATGAAATCCTTCAATGCCTTCAGGTAAACATTCTGGTAGCAAATCAGCCGTCACTCCAAAACGTGTACCTACTGCACATGGATTATAAAGTTCCACTTCCACTTCTGAATATTCTGGATTGATACGCAAACCACAGGAGATGGGTTCTGTTGAAGTTTTTACATGTGGATAAAATCTCTCATATTGGCTGAAAGAATTAAAAGTGATATGACTGCTGTAACGCATGATTTCAGGGAAATCATTTTCTGTATACGCAGGAGAATAAGTATGTGCTTTACTTTTAAACTCCTCCAAAGCCAAACGGGCTTCATAAGGCGAACTTGCTGTTGTGTATTGAATGTATTCACGGAATATGGGAAAAGACTTCCACATGGCAAAAGACTTAAAAGCCAATATGATTTCTACGCCCGTCCGCTCTTTCACAGAACGAATCAGTTCAAGATTACGGCGAAGAAGTATTTCTTCCATCACGTAGCAAGGTGATGGCACATGATCCAGGAATTCTGAAATTTTAGAAAAATGAAGATTGCTTTCCATATATAATTTTATCTGATGACTTTAAAACGAGCGAACTTCAACAAAAGTTGCTTCATTCCAGCATTTTGAAAACGCACAGCAGCTTTACAATTTTCACCCGTTCCATCAACACTCAACACTTCACCAAGACCGAATCGTTCATGTTCTATTGTTTGACCGGCACATACTCCAAATGTATTATTAGGAACAGATGCCCCTCCTTCTCCTATTCGAGAAAAGTTTTCTTTCATTGGGGTTCTCGTTGCACGTATGCAGTTCTCTTGAAGTCGTTTAGAATTGCTTAAATGTCGCAGGCTACTTTCCTCAGAGAATTTACGCACAGAAGAAACTTCTGAATAGGACGATAGCATATTTTGTGGCATGTCCAAATAGCGTGAATCTATATCACGCAGGAAACAGCTGGGATTCCCGAACTCCATATGTCCATAACGAGAACGACTACGAGCAAAAGACAAAAAACAATGCTTTTTTGCACGCGTTATAGCCACATAGAATAAGCGACGTTCTTCTTCCAACTCACGAAAGGAGTTTTTTGCCAATGCACAGGGAAAAAGATCTTCTTCCAGTCCCACAACAAAGACTGTGTTAAACTCCAATCCTTTTGCTGAGTGTACAGTCATCAGAGTGATTTTGTTGTTCGAATCCGAATCATCGATATCTTGGTCTGACAGGAAAGACACTTCTGAAAGGAAATCAGGTAGATAAATATGTTCTTCTCCCTCTTCACGGCGATTTTCACAAAAATCATGAATGCCATTCACTAACTCTTCTATGTTTTTCTGACGGGCTAAATTTTCCGGAGTCCTGTCTTGATCGACGTTATTAAGTATACCTGAACGGCGCACGATGTCTTGTCCCAATTCATATGCGTCTGTGGTGGATACGTGTTCCCTAAAATCATCAATCAACTGACGAAAGGCATCCAATTTGTTTCGTATACCTTTATTTATGGATACTCCATATTGATCCACGTCACACAACACGTTCCATAGGCTGACGTGTGCCTCCGTGGCGGCAACGATGATTTTGTTCACGGTCGTGTCACCAATGCCTCGCGCTGGATAGTTAATGATGCGCTTGAAAGCTTCCTCGTCGTTCGGGTTGATTACCAACCGGAAATAAGCGATGACATCTTTTATTTCTTTTCGTTGATAAAAAGATAATCCTCCATAAATGCGATAAGGTAACGATCGTTTACGCAAGGACTCTTCGAAAATACGTGATTGGGCATTGGTGCGATAGAGAATAGCAAAATCAGAATAAGCCAGTTTTTCTTTCTGCCATAGTTCGACTATTTTATTAATCACAATTTCGCCTTCCTCTACATCTGAATAAGCACGGACAACTTTGATTCGCTCACCAAGCTCGTTTTCAGAAAACACTTCTTTACGGATTTGTTCCTGATTCTTTGCTATCAAGCTGTTGGCTGCATTGACAATGCGTTGTGTTGAACGATAATTCTGTTCCAACTTAAACAATCGTGCATTTTGATATTGACGAGTAAATTTTAAGATATTGTCAATGTTTGCTCCGCGAAAAGAGTAAATGCTCTGTGCATCATCGCCCACCACACACACATGCTGACGCTCACTTGTTAGTTGCCACACGATGCAGTGCTGGGCATAGTTTGTATCTTGATATTCATCCACTAAAACATATTCGAAACGTTCGGCATATTTATGACGAATATCTGGATGACGGTCAAACAATAAAAAGGTATAGAGCAACAAATCATCAAAATCCATTACTCCTGCCTGACGACAGCGCTCCCAATAACGCAAATAAAC
>CAZOKL010000156.1:0-3191 GCA_964580305.1 uncultured Bacteroides sp. | reverse complement strand
ACTCCAGGCACCGTTCTTTCAACAACTTCATTGCCAATTCCTTGTCGGCTATCGCAGCATACTGTTTCTTTGAAAAGAAACCCTCCATTGATGTGAATTTTATCAATGACGGACAACTGACTTTGTTTTGACCTATATCGAGCTCACGTTAATTAAGATTAAAATACAGACGAGCGAAATAATTTCTGCTGGCGAACAAACAAATAAAAGCAGTGGGGAACGACAACTCATGGCCATCGTCCCCCACTGGTCTTTTCACTGAAACAGATGAAATCATTTTCCGAAAGCAGCGTCAATCACCTCACGCGAATTGAGGAACAACGCGCCAAGGGCATCCACACCAAACGATACGGCATACGTGCGTGGCTGCATCTGAATCTCAATGCGCGACACACCATTTTTCAACTTCTTCAGGACAGACTTCTTTATGTTATAATAGGCAAAACGCTGGTAAGACTGGTAGACACGATCCATGTGTACCTCCATGTCCTGCAATACACTTGTGCCGCCAGACACCGTGGAGAGTTCATATTGCTTGCCGTTGGTCAACGTCAGCACACACTTGCTACCTGTGGGAATGGTCACCGAACTGCCGGAACCAACAACCACTGCCAACGAATAGAGCACAGTGCCATTAGTAGCTTTGAAACCTGCCAAGGCGACATTGACATCCACATCACCCACAACACCCAAATTGACGCCTTCGCAAATCAAAGTGCGCACACCGTTACTGCTCGTTTGGTCATAGACCACAGATTGGGCCATCGCCGGAATCACGCCAAGCAGCATGACCCATAAAAATAACCACTTTTTCATTTTCATGTTTTTTCTTTTTTAATAGTTCACTTTTTCCAACAAAGATACGAATGAAAGCAACCAAAGGTGTGAAGAGTAGTAAATATTTCCATTTTTTCAAGCTTATTTCAGAATATAATTCTTTCTTTGCAATACTTCAGAGACGCTCTGGAGAAAATACGTCATCACACAGCTATTAATACCACATCATGAAACTGCTTATCATCGAAGACGAAGCCTCGCTACGCGAACTGATGCAACACTCGCTAGAGAAAGAAAGATATGTAGTGGAGTGCGCTCCCGACTTCAACACCGCCATGCAGAAGATAGGAACCTACGACTACGACTGCGTGTTGCTAGACATCATGCTGCCCGACGGCAGTGGTCTCGACGTGCTCGAAAAGTTAAAGAAGATGCGCAAAAAGGAAAACGTCATCATCATCTCGGCCAAAGATTCCATTGAGGACAAGGTGGCCGGACTGGATCTTGGAGCCGATGACTATCTGGCCAAACCGTTTCATCTGGCCGAACTGAGCGCACGCATCAAAAGCGTCATCCGGCGCAATCTCCACAATGGTGAAAACAAAATCACTTGTGGCAACATCGAAGTGACTCCCGACACGTTTCAAGCGCATATCAACGGAAAAGAACTGGAACTGAACCGTAAGGAATATGACATCCTACTCTATTTCATGAACCGACCAGAACGATTGATAAACAAGTCAACCTTAGCAGAATCGGTTTGGGGCGACCACATTGACCAAGTGGATAACTATGACTTCATCTATGCCCAAATCAAGAACCTGCGCAAGAAACTGAAGGCAGCCGGGGCGACTCCTGAAATCAAGGCTGTCTATGGCTTTGGATATAAATTCACACTGGAGGAAACATGAAACTCATCTCACATGTCACCCTGCGCCTGTCCATCGCTGTCACGGTCATCATGTCCGTGTGGGCCGTGTTGTTCTATCTGGCCATGATTGATGAAATCAACGACGAGACAGACGACTCATTGGAGGACTACTCGGAAACCATCATCATCCGCGCCCTCTCTGGCGAAAAGTTGCCTTCCACAGACAACGGTTCCAACAACCAGTATTACCTGACGAAGGTGGACGACTCATACGTGGAGACACATCCGAGCATCGAATACAGCGACGAAATGGTCTACATCGAGGAAAAGCGCGAGACTGAGCCTGCCCGCATCCTGAAGACCATCTTTCAAAACGACAAGGACGAACACTTCTTGCTGGTGGTGATGACACCCACCATCGAGAAGCATGACCTGAAACACTCTATCTTCATCTGGATGAGCATCCTCTATGCCACACTGCTCATCATCATCATCGTGCTGAACATCTGTGTGTTCTATAACAGCATGAAGCCACTCTACCACCTGCTCAACTGGCTACGCAATCACCACGTGGGACAACGGTACAAGCCATTGGAGAACAACAACTCCATCACTGAATTCCGCACGCTCTATGATGCGACCAACCTCTATGCTGCCCGCAATGAAAAGCTTTTCGAGCAACAGAAACGCTTCATCGGCAACGCTTCGCACGAGCTCCAAACACCACTGGCCGTCTGTCGCAACCGTTTGGAAATGCTTATGGAAAACGATTCCATCAGTGAACGACAACTGGAAGAACTGGTCAAGACTCACCAGACACTGGAACATATCACGAAATTGAACAAGTCGCTCCTATTACTGTCTAAAATTGAGAATGAACAGTTTCCTGAGACACACTCCATATGTCTCAACGACATCCTGTCGCGCTATCTGAAGGATTATGAAGAAGTGTACAACTACCGTAACATCACTGTCGACATCCAAGAACAGCAACGCCTTCTCTTCCAAATGAATGAGATGCTTGCCACGACATTGATAACCAACTTACTGAAGAACGCCTTTGTACACAACGTGGATGGTGGACGCATCTGCATTACGTTCACCAAAGACATCTTTAGCATCTGCAACACAGGAGCAGCCCAACCGCTCGATGAACGCAAAATTTTTGAACCGTTTTTCAAAGGTAGTAAGCAGGAGAGGTCTACCGGCTTGGGACTTTCCCTCGTGGATGGCATTTGTAAACTGTCAAACCTGACGATAGCCTATGATTTCCAAGATGGCATGCATTGTTTCCGCATACATGTGAATACTTGATTAGAAGTCCCAGTCATTCGTCGCATTCACCGAATGACGGAAGACGTGCAGAAGGCTTTCATAACGATAATTTCTGTGAATGAAACATTCGTATAATACCTAAAGAAAGACACTTCGTTAAACAATACTCATACCTCGTGGCAACTGAGGAGGCAGCAAACTTCGTATAATATGACAAAACAGTATGTGAGTTCGGGACGAGCGTGTTTCCTATAACCGTTTTATAATA
>CAZOKL010000155.1:0-3192 GCA_964580305.1 uncultured Bacteroides sp. | reverse complement strand
TTTTTTTCTGAAAACGCTCCTTATCCGGTGCTTTTGTGTAGCTGTTTCGTGATTATCCTTTATCTTTGTACAGATAATCAATGATAGACATGAAGCAAACGAGAATCTGGAACTATTCGCTGCTTGCCTTGTTCCTGCTGTGCCAATTTGTTTTTTTTCTGAGCGGGGAGAAACGGATAAAGAGAGAGGTGGAGCGCACCGTGCCTTTTGTCTTGGCGCAGGAACTCCGGGTGCGCGTGGCTGATGATGGCAACATAAGTTTTTATGAGACTCAAAAGGAGGCAGTGATGCAGGAAAATAGGACCGTGAACATCATAGAGGCTTCCTTGCGGGAAAAACTTGGGAAGAATTTAGTTCATTCGTCGTTGGCATTCAAATTGCAAAACCCTTATAATGAAAAGTCCATCCCCATCGTGCAGGGCGATGTGGAGAGCATGGATGAGGCTCATTTGCTGCCTAAGGTGTTTGCTACGGGCGACAGCAACGCTCCTTACTTGTCAGTCTATCTGAAAGTGCATTGGCTCGACCGCGTGGCTTCCATGCTGAATCCTTGGAATGGCTTGGTGTGTTTGTTTCTGGCAATGCTATACGTGACAGGCAGGAAGGTACAGGCAAAGCGGAAAGCTGTAACGACACAAGAAGAGACGGCAGGGAAAGAACAGTCGTCGTCTTCCGTGGTTTATGCCTTGTCGGAAGACACCATGTTTCGTCCGGCACAGCGTGTGTTGCAGCGGGGTGGGGAGGCTGTGTCCCTGCGTGGCCAAGTCAGTATTTTGTTGAAGGCATTTCTAGATGCTCCCGGTCGGGAGCTGGCTTTCGAGGAGTTGGAGCGTCTGTTTTGGAAAGATCAGGCAGACAACACCAACCGGCGCGCCAAGCTGGTGAGCGAGTTGCGGAAGGTGTTGCAGGAGCATACCCGCCTGCGTGTCCGCAATGTTTATGGCACGGCCTATCGGTTGGAAGATGTTGCCGACGAAAATGCCACACTTTAATTTCCTCATGTCATGAAGATTCGTTTCCGATTTGTCGTATGCCTGTTGTGCAGCTTCGTTGTGGGTTGTCTTGTTTCTTGCGGGTCATCTCCTTTGGAAGAGAGCCTGCAACTGGCCGGGGACAACCGTGCCGAGCTGGAGGCCGTGCTCGACGTGTACAGTCGCGAACCGGACGACTCGTTGAAGTTGCGTGCAGCCGAGTTCTTGATTACCCACATGAAGATTCATGGTGGGGTGCGGAGTGAGGCATTGGCCGATTACCGCATGATGATGGCGCAGGCAGACACTGTGGTGGACTACCATACGTTCAATCCGTGGTGGAAACAGTTGGTGGCCGGCAAGGGTGACCGGCTTGAAGTGGCCCTTGATGTGAGGACTGTGAGCGCTGCCTATTTGATACGCAACATTGAACGGGCTTTTCAAGCCTGGGAACAAGCGCCTTGGCATGACGGGGTGAGCTTCGACCATTTCTGCCGTTACATTCTTCCTTACCGTTTTTCCAATGAGATGCTGGCCGACCATTGGCGCGAATACCTGGCCCGCAAATATCATCCACTTATAGCCGGAGTGACTGATGTGCACCGGGCTTTTGCCATAATCTATCATGCGTTTGCCCGGCGGAGTTCCGACGTGGTCGAGTGCCGCTACACGCTCGACCCCATTGCCTTGGACAAGCAAGGCCAGATGTGGTGCGACCAATATTGCGTACTGATGGGCGATGTCTGCCGTTCGCTGGGCATCCCGGTGGCGATGGATTGGGCAGAGTCGTGGGGCAACTATCGTCAGCAGAGCCACTTGTGGCCGGTATTGGTGTTGGCCGACGGCTCATATACGGTGGGGCGTGGAGACACTGTTGCCCGCAGGGGGCCTGAGGTGGAAGGGAAGACGATTGTGGGTCGTTGTGCACCGGAAGAGAACTATCCGCTCCAGACGGCTTTTGTGAAACGTCCGCTGTGCGTGTGGCGATTCTCTTTTGCACAGCAGGCAGACGAACCGGGGCTTCCCGATGGATGGTCGCGTTCCCAGCTGGAGGATGTGTCAGCGCTTTACGGCATTCGTGATTCGCTGGCCGTTTCGCCCGGCGGTGTGGATGAGTATTTATTCATTGGGACATATCAGAGCAAGGACGGCTGGAGGCCGGTGCGTTATGCGCGTCGCAGTGAGGGGCGCTACGTGTTCAGAAATCTGGCCGATTCGGTGGTCTACGTCTTGATGACGCGCAAGGGAGATACTTATCGACCGCAAGGTTGCCCGTTCTTGTTGGCTGGTGGAAAACAGATTGAGATGCGCCCTGACACGGCTCGCCGCACAACTGTCCGCCTGACGCGCACTTTCCCTTTAATGCCCCACTGGGCAGACCAGTGGACAGCCATGAAAGGAACGTACTTCGAGGCAAGCAATGACCCGGATTTCCGGACGTGTACACGTCTTGCTACTATTGACCGCACGCCGGTATTTCCTGACAGCATCCGCTTGGTTGGGAGTGGCGGCTATCGCTACGTGCGCTATGTGTGCGATTTGGAACAAACGCGCATGGCCGGCCTTGCTTTCTTCAGTCATGGACGCGAGGTGGAGGGACATCTCATCGGTGCGCCCCCGGTAGATACCTTGCTGTGGAATAAGGACTACACGGAGACGTACAAGAAACACAGCTACGACCGTGTCTATACGCGCGGCATCGACTTTGGCCGTCCGGTGGAACTGACGAGCGTGCATTTCATTCCCAAGCACGACCGGACATTTGTCTGCCCCGGTAACACTTACGAGCTTTTTTACTACGATGAAGGATGGCGTTCGCTTGGCAAACAGACGGCAGGCGACTATGCATTGACCTATACCGGTGTGCCGGCCCGTTCACTTTTGCTGTTGCGCGGCATTCCCGTTCGTGGCGACGAACGCATGTTCACTTATGAGCAAGGACGGCAAGTGTGGTGGTGAGTATGACTTTCAGGCTGTGAGGGTTGAACGCATGGTGCTCCTCATCTTTGGAACTCTCGTAAATTATTTTGCCACCCCAAAAAGCCAGCAGGACGAAAGCTATTCAGTGGTCATATTGCTCCACGAGCGTGCTGAAACGCGTGGCAGCCACCCAGCCGATGAACGGCATGGCGGCCTGGAACAGTCCGAAACAGAATGAAGTGAGAAGGATAGTGCGCTAATAAATGTGGCGGAGCAGGATGCCGCTGGCAATGGAGACAGT
>CAZOKL010000154.1:0-3232 GCA_964580305.1 uncultured Bacteroides sp. | reverse complement strand
GGTGCCTTTAAGCCGGCCTTCAGCCGCCCTCTATTCCGGCCGGCCACGGAAAGGAGTCCGCCCGAGGGCGGAGTAGAGGGCGTGGTCGGGCGGAGTGGAGGGCGGCAAATCTTGCGACTGTCATGAAGTTGTTCCGAAATTGCAAACCTGTTGTAACATGGGTTTCGTTTTTTTGCCCAAAATATAGACAAGTTCAAGATGACACAGAAGAAAAAGGAATTTCCTTACCTGGAAAGAGACATCAGTTGGATGTATTTCAACGAACGCATATTGCAGGAAGCAACCCGCGCACATGTCCCCTTGCTGGAGCGCATGTCGTTTCTGGGCATATATTCGAACAATCTTGATGAGTTTTTCCGTGTGCGCATGGCCAGCCAGAGCCGCATTGCCGAGTGCACCGACCGCTCGGCCGCACGCGAGAGTGAACATGCAAAGAAAATCATCAAGCAAATCAACAGGCTCAACGCACAGTATGCCAAAGCCTACTCGAAAGCCGTCGACGAGGTGACCGAAGCCCTGCGCCGGGAGAACATCTTCCTCGTTGCAGACACGGAACTCACGCCCGGGCAGCAGGATTTCATCCGCGACTATTATCACTCGAAACTCGGCGGACTCATTGTGCCCGTGTGGTTCTCGGCCATCAAGATGCTTGATTATGAGAACGACGAGGACATCTATCTGGCCGTGAAGGCGATGCGGCACGAGCCGAAACCGATGGCCGACTATGCCTTTCTGGAGCTGCCCGTGGCGCAGTGCGGACGCTTTGTGCGCCTGCCCGACAACGGGGGAAAGAGCTGTCTGATGTATCTGGACGACGTCGTGCGCCACTGTCTGCCCTTCATCTTCGAAGGGCTGGGCTACACGGGCTTCGAAGCCTACACCTTCAAGTTCACCCGCGATGCTGAGATGGAAATTGACAATGACCTGCGCACGGGCATGCTGCAAAAGATTTCGAAGGGAGTGAAGAGCCGCAAGCGCGGCGAGCCCTTGCGTGTGCTCTACGATGCACGCATGCCGAAAGACCTGCTGAAGCGTGTGCTCCGCAAGCTCGACCTTGACAGCCTTGACACGGTGCTGGCCGGCGGACGCTATCAGAACCACAAGGACTTCATGAAGTTTCCCGACTGCGGGCGGGGCGACTTGCGCTATCCGGCCTGGCCTCCCATTCTGAAGCGCGAGCTTGACGAGCCCGAGAGCCTCATCAGCCGCATCCGCGAGAAAGACCGTTTCCTCCACGTGCCCTATCACAGCTTCGACTCCTTCATCCGCCTGCTTCAGGAGGCAGCCGTGAGCAAGGAGGTGGACAGCATCAAGATGACCCTCTACCGCCTGGCCCGGGAGTCGAAGGTGGTGAAAGCGCTCATCGGCGCCGCGCGCAACGGCAAGAAAGTGACCGTTGTCATTGAGCTGCTGGCCCGCTTTGATGAGGCGTCGAACATCAACTGGTCAAAGCGCATGCAGGAGGCCGGCATCAAGGTCGTCTTCGGTGTGGAAGGCCTGAAGGTGCACTCCAAGCTGGTGCACATCGGCATGAAGCGCGGTGTTGACGTTGCCTGCATCAGCACGGGCAACTTTCATGAGGGCAATGCCCGCACCTACACCGACTGCATGCTCATGACGGCCTCGCGCCGCCTGGTGAAGGAGGTGGACAGCGTGTTCAGCTTCATCGAGCGTCCCTACAGCCCCGTCCGCTTCAAGGAACTGCTTGTGTCGCCCAATGAAATGAGAAACAAGTTTGTCACCCTCATCAACAATGAAATAAAGAACAGGAAAAGCGGCAAGCCCGCCTACATCAAAATAAAGATAAACCACATCACCGACCCCGTGATGGTGGAGAAGCTCTATGAGGCTTCGCGCGCCGGGGTGGACATCGACCTGCTTGTGCGCGGCAACTGCTCGCTCGTGACGGGCATCTCCGGCGTGAGCGAACACATCCGCATCCACGGCATCATTGACCGCTATCTGGAGCACTCGCGCATCTTTGTCTTTGCCGCAGGGGGTGAGGAACGGGTCTTCATCGGTTCGGCCGACTGGATGACACGCAACCTTGTCCACCGGGTGGAGGTGGTGACTCCCGTCTATGACCCTGCCATCAAGGAAGAGATGAAACGCATCGTTGACTACGGCTTCCGCGACACGCTTCAGGCGCGCATTGTCGACGGCGGGGGCAAAAACCTTTTCTGTGAAGCTCCCGAGGGTGAACCGCCCTTCCGCTCACAGGAGGCTCTCTACGAATATTACCGCAATGCAGAACAATTAAATGAAGAGGAAAAAAGACATGGTGACGATTGACAAAAACACCCTCCCGACCTGTGGCACCAACTATGCCGCCATCGACATCGGCTCGAACGCCGTGCGCCTGCTCATCAAGCGCGTGGAAGAGTGTGGCGAAGTGCCCACAATGAACAAGGAGCTGCTTGTGCGCGTCCCCCTGCGTCTGGGCTTCGACGTGTTTGCCACAGGCGCCATCTCGGAAGAGAAGGCAAGGAGCATGGTGCGCCTCATGAAAGCCTACCGCCAGCTGATGAAGGTCTATGATGTGGAAGACTACCGCGCATGTGCCACCTCGGCCATGCGCGATGCCCGCAACGGCTCGGCCATCATCAAGCGCATAGCCCGTAAGGCAGGCATCCATGTGGAAATCATCGACGGACAGGAAGAGGCCCGCATCATCTACAATAATCACCTGACCTACATGGGCGACCGCAAGGGCAACTATATGTATGTCGACGTGGGCGGTGGCAGTACGGAAGTGAACCTCCTCTCCGAGGGGCAGCTCGTGTGCAGCCGTTCCTACAACGTGGGCACTGTGCGCATTCTCAACCAAGCCGTGCCCGACTCTGAGTGGAAACGTCTGGAGACCGACCTCACGGCCCTGGCACAGTCATATCCCGACATTAACATTGTGGGTTCGGGCGGCAACATCAACAAGCTCTACCGCCTGGCCGAGCGCAAGGACCGCAGCCTGCAACGCATGACCGTCATCACACTGAAGGAACTGCACGAGTCTCTTTCGGCCCTCACGGTGGAGGAGCGTATGGCGAAATATGGCCTCAAGCCCGACCGTGCCGACGTCATCGTGCCCGCAGGCGACATATTCCTGTTTGTGGCTCGCCTTGTTTCCGCCACCTTCGTCTATGTGCCCGTCATCGGCCTTTCCGACGGCATCATCGACGAAATCTATGAGGAGCACAAGGCGCAGCGCGCCCCGTTGCGGTGAAACGTGTAGAAA
>CAZOKL010000153.1:0-3272 GCA_964580305.1 uncultured Bacteroides sp. | reverse complement strand
CACCAGCTAACGTCCCGATAACCGCACGTCCGCTTGTTGCCCCGAGATCAAAGGCCAAAAAACTATATTTCTTCATGGCAAACCACAAGTTATTGTTTTTATTTATTGCAAATGTAGCCAAGATATAACTACCTTTGCTTTTGAAAATGATTTAATACCTTTCTAATCTGATAGAAAAACATGGATAGACAAGTAAAAAATCAATTTAAATATCTGGCATTCAGCGCACGAGATGAAGAATGGGGAATTGTTGTCACAACTGTCGGCTTTCAATCTATTCCCCCAAAAGGTATCTATCCATCGTCCAAACATCCTGACTCTTACAATTTCAAACCTCAAACGGGGCGTATCCTGAACGAATATCAACTGGTCTACATCACTAAAGGGAGCGGCTATTTCTCCTCGCAATCCTGTAAAAAACAAAAAACAAAAGCAGGAACCATGATTTTGTTATTCCCGGGCGAATGGCACAGTTACTATCCTGACAACGAAACGGGTTGGGATGAATATTGGGTCGGTTTCCGAGGCATGCACATCGATCGCCGCATTGAGAAACGCTTTTTCACACGCGAAGAACCGTTACAACGCATCGGCTTAAGTGCGACAATAGTCGGGCTCTATCATGATATTCTGAAATACGCTTCACAAGAAAAAACCGGCTATCAGAAAATGATTTCCAGTATGGTCCTTCATATATTAGGTACGGTTTATTACAAACGAAAGAACCATTCATTCACCAATACCTACGCGATTGACAAAATCAACGAAGCACGTATCCTAATGAAAGACAACATAGAGAACCCAATGAATGCAGAAGAAATCGCAGCCCATTTAGGGGTGGGTTACTCGTGGTTCCGACGAAAGTTTAAAGAATACACCGGTATTTCGCCCATCCAATATCAACTACAACAAAAATTATTGCGGGCTAAAGAATTATTGACGAGTAGCAATTTGAATATCTCTGAAATTGCCTACAGCCTCAAATTTGAGAATGCGGGACAATTTTCCACTTTTTTCAAAAAGCGGGAAGGAGTCACTCCATCTGAATTCCGCGAGCGGGCGCATTGACACAAAGATGCTGTGGCAAGTCCTCTGGCTTTAGGTCTGCGTAGAAAAGTCATCTGTTTGTTCATCATAGGTATATTTTCCGGGGAAGCTATTCTAAAAGGGAAAAGACCCCTGGCGAAAGGATTGGCTTTTCGTTAAACAACAGGTGCTTTTGCAACCCATGCATGACTCGTTTTACAACCCATGCATGACTCATTTTTTGACCCATGCATGACTCGTTTTGCGACCCATGCATGGGTCGTTTTCATGTCTCTTGGATGGGTACTTGTTCCTGCGGAAAAAGATAACAAGGGAAATGACGAAAAGAGCGTTGAAACGACCTTGCCAGCAGAACCGAACGAAGTGACGGTGATGGAACTGAAGGCAACCGACTTCATGCACGAATTGATCAGCAACGGCAAACTATCCGCGCACAACTATGTAGACCTCACCTTCCGGCTCAGCAACGCGACGGCACAAGCCAAAGATGCCTTGGCACGCGCCAAACTGGAGCTGCAAGATGTGTTGATCGGTCAGGGGTACAAATTGGAAGACTCGACGAAAGTACCGGCTGCCACCATGCAACTGGCACGTGTAAAGAGCGGATATGACCAGGCGCTCATCGCCATTGACCGGCAAAAGCTACTGCTCTATGGTATCGATTACAACGAAGTGTATCGCCTCCTGAAAACGGCATTCAAAGAGAATGAAGTCGCAACGCTCCGCTCCTACCAACAATATCTGCCCATTTCACTGGCCGGAGAGGAACAGAGCATCGACGAGGTGCTGCAAAACACACTCGTGCAATCCCTCCCCGATGAGACGGGTAACGTCCGTTACATCCCGCTGCAAGCCTTAGTCCGCGTAACACCGGGTGAAGACCTGAAAACCATTACGGCGGGGAAAAACGGCGAATACATCCCGTTTAGCTTCTATGATGTAGAAGATGCCGAGAGATTGATGGCCGATGTCAAGCAGGAACTTGGCAAGGAACAGGACTGGGACATCGACTTCTCAGGCAGTTTCTTTTCTAACCAGCAGATGCTGAACGAACTGGTCATCATTCTTTTCATCTCCATCTTGCTGATGTATTTTATCTTGGCTGCTCAGTTCGAGAGTTTCCTGCAACCGCTGATCGTGTTGCTGGAAATACCGATTGACGTGGCCGCCGCCTTATTGGTGTTATGGCTATGCGGGCATACGTTGAACCTGATGAGCGCCATCGGTATTGTGGTGACATGCGGTATCATCATCAACGACTCCATCTTGAAGCTGGATGCTTTCCGATATAAAAATATGTACCTGGCCGGATACTGGGAATACCGCTCTTACAAGGCAGCACGCCTGCCAAGCCTTACGCTGAACCTGACACCGGCACAATATTATCAATATTTCGTGCAACGATATGATTCGGAAGCGGATATCGACGTCTACCGCAAGCAACGGCGTTTCTATGCCGGAGGCGGGTTGGAAATCTCACAGAACTTCGACCTCTTGGGCGGTACGTTCTATCTGGATACGGATTTGGACTATATGCGTTACTTCGGCGAGCAGACGTTCAACCAGTTCTCGTCCGTGCCCATCCGCATCGGGTATCAACAAGACCTGCTGGGGTACAACGCCTTCAGGTGGGAACGGAAAATCGAGCCGCTGAAGTTCGAGAAGGTCAAAAAGGAGTTCCTTTATAACGTGGAGCAAATCAGCGAACAGGCGACCACCTACTTCTTCGCCCTTGCCATGGCGCAGGTGGAGTATGACCTCGCCGTGGAGAATGTCGCCACGACCGACACGCTCTACAAAGTCGGGCAGGAACGGCACAAAATCGCAGCCATCAACCAGAACGACTTACTCACGCTCAAACTCGACGCAGTCAACGCCCGCAACACGCTGCAAAATGCCGAGATAGCCCTGAAACGTGCGATGTTCAGCCTCGCTTCGTACCTGAACTTCGACAAGAACACGGAGATACGCTTGCGCCTGCCGAGCCGTCCCCGCAATATGGAGATTCCTGTGGATCAGGCACTCGCATTGGCGCGGGAGAACAACCCGACCTTCCTCGATCTCCAGCAACAAGTGCTCGAAGCACAACAGGAGGTAGACCGCACTAAGAAGGAATCTATGTTCAATGCCTCGATCAATGCCAGTTTCGGCTTGAACCAGGCTGCCAACAAATTCAGCGACGCCTACCGGAATCTGCAACAGCAGCAAATCGTCTCTTTATCTGT
>CAZOKL010000152.1:0-3312 GCA_964580305.1 uncultured Bacteroides sp. | reverse complement strand
GAAACACTGTTTCCTGACTGCCGAAAAACGATTTGGGGCAAAAAACACGGTGTCTCATCATTTTTTCGATGAAGACATACAGAAATCTGACGTTTTTTTGTACATTCGTTTCCGATAACGGCAGGAAACACACACTCCTGCCAAGTACGAATTTTTTAAAAACAAAGAAACATGAGTGAGATAAGTACCATCAGTTTGGACCGCATGAACAACGGTGCCCACTTCCTTTATGTAAGCAACATCCTGGCACGTGCAGAAAACGACGCGAAAGTCAGCGCCAAGGCTGCCACGCAAATCGCCGCCCTCAAGACAGCCGTCGAACAGGAAGACAGCAACTTGAAACTCTCACAGAAAAGCCTGCTGACCGACGACATTGCGGAGGCCGACAACGAACGCGACGCCCTTTACAGCGGCTACAAGCGGGCCGTGAAAGGCTTCCTCAGCCTGCCCGATGAGGCCATGGCACAGGCAGCCAAGGTGCTCAACCAGCACATCATTGACTATGCCATCAACCCGCAACAGCAGCTCGACAAGGAGACCGGCATGCTTGTCAACTTCCTGGCCGACCTTGAAGGGAAATATGCCTCGCAGGTCAGCACCCTGTCGCTCACCCCGTTCGTGACCAGCCTGAAGGAGGCCAACGAACGGGTGCGCTCGCTCACGGCCGAACGCACGGAAGAACGGATGAGCATCACGGTGGGCGCCCTGAAAACATCGCGCAAAGCCTCTGACGAAGCCTATCGCGCACTGGTGAAATGGGTGAATGCGCTGGCTCTCATCGAGGGCGAAACGGATTATGCCAACTTCATTGACTACGTGAACACCGAAATCACGCACTACAAGCGTGAAGTGATTGGCCAGAAAGCGACGGCTACCAGCCCCTCGGGAAGCAACACTGACGAAGCCCCCGGCACATCGGGAGGCAGCTCCGGCGGCAACGACGACACCGACGACGACGGTCTCTGACCCCGCCGGCAAGCGTCGCCCGGCCCGGGCACACAGCACATCTGATGCCGACCGGCACACAGCCTGTCCCGCCCCTGCGGAAGGCCGTGCCGGCCGGCATCTTCACTTTCACCGCCCCGCGCATCTCCGTTCAAGGAGCTTCCCCCTCCGGCCTTCCCCACCCCATCACGGCGTCGGCAAGAGGAGCCGGTGCCTGCTTTTTCATCTAATTAACATGCCTCTCGTCTTGCTTTTAAATTATGAGTTTTTGAGGCCTTTATCTTTCTATTCCACAGAATAAATCATCCGCCGGACAGTCAAATGAAATGCCGCAGCCTTTGCCGGCTCCTTTACTTGTGATTTCGTGTGACAAAACGACACTTTCAGCCTCTTACAGGCCAAAATATCCGCTTCATTTCGTTGCTTTTGTCGACTTATTTTGCCATATTTGCTAAAATATGATATATGAACCCGATTAAAGACTTTGCCCAGATGACTGCCTGCTTGCAGTCGCGCGCTGAAAAGAAACGTGTCGCGGTGGTTTGTCCCAACGATCCACACACGGAATATGCCGTGCTCCGTGCCTTGAAAGAAGGGCTGGCAGAATTCGTGCTGATTACCAATCACCATTTTGCGGAAAGGGTGGAAGAAATGCGTGCCCAATATCCCCGCAAAGTCAAGACCTTTGTGGTTCACACGCCCGACGATGCCGCAGCACTGGCCGTGCAGATGATTCGCGAGCGCAAGGCCGACGTGCTGATGAAAGGCCTTATCAACACGGACAATCTGCTGCATGCGGTGTTGGACAAGCAAAGCGGCATACTTCCCGCGGGTGAAACGCTGACTCACGTCACAGTGGCCCACATATCCACCTATCCGAAGCTGCTCATCTTTTCAGATGCCGCCGTCATCCCCCGTCCGAATCTGGCACAGTTTAAAACCATCATCCGTGCCACGGCAAGCGTGGCACACAGTTGCGGTGTGGAAGAACCGCGCATCGCCCTTCTGCACTTCAGCGAAAAGGTCAACGAGAAATTTCCCCACACGCTCGACTATGCCGTGCTAAAAGACTGCGCCCTGCAAGGTGAGTTCGGCCGGGTGCAGGTGGACGGCCCGATGGATGTCAAGACGGCATGCGACATCCACAGCGGCAACATCAAAGGTTTGTCATCGCCGGTTGTGGGCAATGCAGACATTCTGATATTCCCGAATCTCGAAGCAAGCAACACTTTCTACAAAACCATCACACTTTTTGCACACGCCGACCTGGCAGGCATGCTGCACGGCTCGGCCTGTCCGGTTGTCTTGACCTCACGCAGTGACTCAAGCATTTCCAAATATTACAGTCTGCTGCTGGCATGCCTTTCCGAAAACCATAAACCTTAAATATCTGTAGACCATGAAAATCTTCGTTATTAATCCCGGGTCGACTTCCACCAAATTGGCAGTCTATGAAGACGAGAAGCAATTGTGGACTCACCATATTCGCCACACGGCAGAAGAGCTTGCCGTCTTTGCCCACATCAATGAACAGTATGATTTTCGCCGTGAGCGAATCGCCACGGTGCTGCATGAAGCCGGCATTGACTGTCATTTTGATGCAGTGATTGGTCGCGGAGGTCTGCTTCACCCCACTCCCGGAGGCATTTACCGGGTCAACGAGAAAATGAAGCAGGATTTGCGTGATGCAGTTCAGGAACATGCATGTAACCTGGGAGCCTTCCTGGCTGACGATTGGGCTTCGCGGTTCGGCTGTCAGGCCTACATTGCCGATCCGGTGGTGGTTGACGAGTTTGACGAGCGGTCACGCTGGACGGGTCTGCCCCAGATTGAACGTCAGTCCATTTTCCATGCACTCAACAGCAAAGCTGTGGCACGCCGTTATGCCGCTGAAAATGGCACAAGATATGAGGACATCGATGTGATTGTCACTCATCTGGGTGGAGGCATTTCGGTGAGTGCCCACAAGCACGGGCGCGTGATTGACGTGAACAATGCTTTGGACGGTGAAGGCCCGTTCTCGCCCGAACGTTCCGGCACATTGCCTGCCAATAAGTTGGCAGAGTTGTGTTTCAGTGGGCAATACACACTGTGCGAAATAAAGAAATTGATTGCCGGCAAGGGAGGAGCCATGGCTCATTTGGGCACGAATGACATGAAGATGGTGGAAAAACGCGCCATTGGTGGCGATGCCCATTGCCAGGCTTTTCTGGAAGCCATGTTTTACACGACAGCCAAGCAGATTGGTGCCATGCACGTGGCGTTGATGGGGCAGACACAAGCCATTATCCTCACGGGAGGAATAGCATACAGTGAATATTGCGTAGACATGCTTCGCCGGCAGGTGGACTATCTGGCTCCTGTCAG
>CAZOKL010000151.1:0-3329 GCA_964580305.1 uncultured Bacteroides sp. | reverse complement strand
GCTACAGACATCATCAGCTTCATCGAAGAGCATGTGAAATAAAGCTGCGCCTCCTCAGTACGAAGCTTTATATTTTACATAAAACAACAAAAAAACATCCGAGAGGGTGTACCCTGTGGGCCTCATAGTTCACAACGGTACGCCCTCTTTCATCATGACACCACTGACCGTATAAACAATTTTTTCGGATAGCAACCTAAGGATATTGCAGGTATACTAAATACATCTGCACTCAGTCTCTTAGCATTTTTTTTGTTTTTCCAAATGGTTTGATAATCAATAAAAGCGAGAAAAATGTTACTACATAATAGAAATACAACTTATTGGCTATCAAATAACAAAATAGTAGTTTTGTATTTAGAAACAATGACTGAGAAGCTGATTGTATAACCTTTAAATGCTAAAGATTATGTTGAAGAATCGTTTTTTCAAGCAACTGAATGCTCCGGCTGCCTGTGGCAGTGCTTGCGGGGCAAGTGAAAAACCGGAAGAAAAACCTACCGCTTGCGGCAGTGCCTGCGGAGCAGGTGAAAAACCGGAAGAGAAACCTACCGCTTGTGGAAGTGCTTGCGGAGCAGGTGACAAACCGGAAGAAAAACCTACCGCTTGTGGAAGTGCTTGCGGAGCAGGTGGGAAATAAAGCTGTCGCCACATTTTCCCTTCGGTATGGACAACTTCCTTGCCGAAGGGATTTTTTATATAACGGTTATTCTATAACATGAAAAAACAATGAATACAGGACAGTCATCTGTAACGGAACAGAACAAACAAATAATGGAGCTATTCATCCGCTTCATCAATACGGGAGACCGCTCTATAGGTGAGCCTATCATCGACCCTGAAGTAATCTTTTATGCTCCCACTTCACCCGAACCTCTACGCGGATTTGAAGGCTATGTGTCAGTACTCAACATGATGCGTGGAGCTATGCCTGATGTGAAATGGGAAGCAGAAGAATTCATAGCTGAAGGTGATAAGGTAATTGATACGTTTTACTATGAGCGGGACACAGACGCAATCATTCATGGGAATTCCTGCCACAGATAAATCGATCAGGATAACTGCCATGAACATTTACGAACTGAAAGATGGAAAAATCATTCGTGAACACGGATTGCCAGACCTTTTCAGTATGTTGCAGCAATTAGGCGTATTGCCTGTTCCGGGTAAGTGAACAACCGTACAGAGAGCTATGGAATACTTTGCATTTCAATGGCACATCACCGAAGCCTGCGACCAGCGTTGCAAGCATTGCTATATCTATGCGTTGGGCAGTCATGCCAGATTCAAACAGATGGCTGAGGAGGATATGAATGCTGTTATAGCCAATATTAAGGAATTTGGACGAAAAGCCAATCGTTTGCCATACCTTTATATAACGGGTGGTGACCCAATTTTGCATCCACAGTTCTGGAGTCTGGCAGAAAAGTTGAAAGCTGAGCAGATACCGTTTGCTATTTTAGGAAATCCGTTTCATTTGAACAACGAAGTCTGCAAACGGTTGGCAGCATGCGGATGCCGTAAATACCAACTGTCACTGGACGGGCTGGAAGCCACGCATGACCGTATACGCCGTCCGGGGTCTTTCAAGGAAACGCTCGATGCCACCTCATGCCTGCAACGGGCTGGAATAACTGTAGCAATCATGGCAACAGTTTCCAAATGGAACTTTAGGGAAATACCGGAGCTGATTGATGTCGTGGTGGAACATAAAACTGACGTGTTTGCATTTGCCCGCTATTGTCCGGATGCAGATAGCAAAGATACTTGCTGTTCGCCAGAGGAATATAAGTGGATGTTGGAAGCGTGTTGGACGAAGTTTGAGCAATATAAGGGGGGACAGACCTATTTCAATCTGAAGGACCATTTGTGGACGCTATTCAAGTATGAAAAAGGTTTATTTAACCCAGCAGACTATCCCGATGATGATACCGTATATGACGGTTGTAACTGTGGGAACTGTCATCTCACCATTCTGTCGGACGGTGCAGTATATGCTTGCCGACGCATGGAAAGCAAGGTTGGCAATGCACTGAAGGATGACTTGTACGACCTTTTCATAGGGGAAAAGATGGATAGTTATCGAAGATATGAGGACTTCAAAAAATGCAGTAAATGTGAATTGTTGCGCTTCTGTCGCGGATGTCCAGCTGTGGCGTATGGCTATCACGGAGATATGTATGCTCCCGACCCACAATGCTGGAAACAAATCTAAGAATCAGAGAATATGATAAATAACGCAGTAATAGAAACTATGCTGAAACGGCGCAGCATCCGCCGATTCAGACAAGAACAAATCAGTGAGGAAGAACTCGAAACCATTTTGCAAGCCGGGTTATATGCTCCCAGTGCCGGTGGTCGCCAAGGCGTGCTTTTTGTGGTTTCGCAAGACAAAGATACAAACGAGAAGCTGGGACGTATCAAAAAAGCCCATTTTCACGGAAGAATGTCTACGGCAGACATTTATATATCAAAAGAACAACCAAGCATTGCCGATGATATTTCCATAAAAAATGCTTTTTATGATGCTCCGACAGTGATAACTATTTTTGCTCCCAAGAAATTCCTTTATGCGGAAAGCGATGCTTGTGTGGCGGCAGAGAATATGCTTTTAGCAGCTACTTCGTTAGGCGTAGGCTCATGTTACATCGGTTCGGCTTGGGATTCGTTTGACGATCCGTTTGGACATGAAACACTTTTGAAATGGGGCGTGCGTACTGACTATTACGCAGTTCTACATGTATTGCTTGGCTATTCGAAAGACGATATGACAACTATTGTTGCCAAACCTCGGAAAGAAGGACGTGTAATAAGAATGTAATTCATACAGACGACAAACAGACAAGTGCAGGATTTATTCCTTAACTTGCCTGTTTCTTTATTGAGAATCTATATCAGAGACTATATCAAATTTTTCACGATGTTTAATGATTGACTTCATGTTCTTTTGTGCCCACTCTGTCAGTTGAATAATAAACGGCACAAGCGAACTGCCTATTTCGGTCAGACTATATTCTACCTTAGGTGGAACTGCTGAATAAACTTTTCTATCCACTAATCCGTCTGCTTCTAACGTACGAAGTGTACCGGAAAGCACACGAGATGACATATCTGGTATTAACCTGCCCAATTCATTGAAACGTAACGCTTTATTTTCACTTAAAATAAGAATGACCAACAATGCCCATTTATTTCCAAAGCGGGCTATCACGTTTCGTACCGGACATATTTCTATAATGGCATTTTTTTCTTCTTTCTTTCTCATAATCAGTAATGATATTTATTGAGCACTTAATTTCAAATACAAAATTAATAAATGGAACCCAAAC
>CAZOKL010000150.1:0-3585 GCA_964580305.1 uncultured Bacteroides sp. | reverse complement strand
CGAATAATACGCTATATTTGAAGAACTTTAGAACATATAATTTATGTTTTGACCGTATATCGAACTCACGTTATGTTAGAAAGATTCATGCCTAAGCTATCACTTTGACAAGCATCATGCGACAAGCATGTCATTTGAGTCTTCGTATCTAACCTTATCCAGCATTTTATGTCGAGTTTAGAGTTTTTTTTCTAACTTTGCGCCGTTAACAACAAACAGATTTATTCTATATGTCATCTAATCTAAGATTTAAAGTTGTCGAGACGGCTTTTCACAAAAAACCCCTTGAGGTGAAAATGCCCAAAGAACGTCCCTCTGAGTATTTTGCCAAATATGTGTTCAACAAGGAAAAGATGTTCAAATATCTTCCCAGCAATGTGTATAATGCATTGATGGACGTGATTGAGAACGGAGCCAATCTGGATCGCAACATTGCCGATTCCGTGGCCGAAGGCATGAAGCGCTGGGCCATGGAACTGGGCGTCACTCATTACACGCATTGGTTCCATCCGCTGACGGAAGGCACGGCAGAGAAACACGACGCCTTTGTCGAGCATGACAGCAAGGGCGGACTAGTGGAAGAATTTTCTGGCAAACTGCTCGTGCAGCAGGAGACTGACGCTTCGTCATTCCCCAACGGCGGCATCCGCAACACCTTCGAAGCCCGCGGATATTCTGCGTGGGATCCTTCTTCACCGGCTTTTATCGTAGAAGACACGCTTTGCATACCAACCATATTCATCGCTTACACAGGTGAATCGCTTGACTACAAGACTCCCCTACTGAAAGCCCTCCGTGCTGTGGACCAAGCCGCAACGGACGTCTGTCATTATTTTTACCCCGAAGTAAAGCGCGTACACACCAATTTGGGCTGGGAACAAGAATATTTCTTGGTTGATGAGGGACTGTATGCTGCACGTCCTGACTTATTGTTGACCGGACGTACGCTGATGGGGCACGAGTCGGCAAAGAACCAACAATTGGAAGACCACTACTTCGGTGCCATCCCCACTCGTGTGGCCGCCTTCATGAAGGAACTGGAAATCGAGGCATGGAAGCTGGGTATCCCATGCAAAACCCGTCATAATGAGGTCGCTCCCAACCAGTTTGAATTAGCTCCTATTTATGAAGAATGTGATTTGGCAGTTGATCATAATATGCTCGCAATGGCACTGATGCGCAATATCGCCCGCAAACATGGTTTCCGCGTCTTGCTTCATGAGAAGCCTTTTAAAGGCATTAATGGCTCGGGCAAGCACAACAACTGGTCACTCAGCACCAACACCGGCCACTTGCTTATGGCTCCGGGCAAGACTCCGACCGACAATCTCTGCTTCATCACTTTCATTGTCAACACACTGAAAGCTGTCTATCGCCACAATGGGCTGTTGAAAGCCAGTATCATGTCGGCGACCAATGCCCATCGTCTGGGTGGGCACGAAGCTCCTCCTGCCATCATTTCTTCTTTCCTGGGCACACAACTGAGTCGCATGCTTGACCATTTGGAAGAATCGGATGACGAGCAACTGAACTTCAGCGACAAATATGGAAGAAGCCTGGGTATCCCGCAGATTCCGGAAATCATGATAGACAACACTGATCGCAACCGTACTTCGCCCTTCGCCTTCACCGGCAACCGCTTCGAATTCCGCGCCATCGGTTCGGAAGCCAACTGTGCATCGGCAATGATTGCCCTAAATGCAGCAATGGCCGAACAACTGAAAGAGTTTAAGCAAGACGTGGATGCCCTGATTGAAAAAGGTGAACCTAAGATACATGCCATCTTGAAGGTCGTCCGTCAATACATCAAGGACTCCAAACCTATCCGCTTTGATGGAAATGGTTACAGTGAAAAGTGGCAGGAAGAAGCTAAACGACGCGGATTGGATTGCGAAACATCCTGCCCTGTCATCTTTGACAATTACCTGTCGGAATCCAGTATCAAGATGTTCGAGTCCACAGGTGTCATGACGCACAAGGAGCTTGCGGCCCGCAATGAAGCCAAATGGGAAATGTACACCAAAAAGATACAAATTGAAGCCCGAGTGCTGGGCGACTTGGTAATGAATCACATTATTCCCATCGCAACGAAGTATCAAAGTCAGCTGATAGACAATGTATTCAAAATGCAACAAATTTTCAGTAAAGCTGAAGCACAGGAGATTTCGGCACGCAATGTTGAACTAATCCGCGACATAGCCAAACACACCAGCATTCTGAAAGAGCAAGTAGACAGTCTTGTTAATGCACGTAAGGTAGCGAACCGCATTGAAAAAGAACGTGAAAAAGCCATTGCCTACCACGACACAGTAGCTCCCATGCTGGAAACCATCCGTTACCATGTAGACAAACTGGAATTGATGGTGGACAACCAACTTTGGACCCTACCGAAATATCGCGAACTGTTGTTCATTCGCTAAACCATTCTGCTCATACATATTAATATGTAAAAAGGAAGTGAATAAGAATGAATAAGCATTATAAAATATTTGTGAGATGTAAAATACGGGATTTGTTCTGAATCCCGTATTTTTTTATTCCTTGCCATTCAATGCCTTCCAGGAAGTCTGTATGCGATTTTCTCGATACAAGAATTGATATATGCCCACGAAATAGGAAATTTTCGTGGGCGGGTGGTGTATTTCATCATGACAATCTCAAAATGCCGTTTCAATTCCTGGGTGATAAATTACGGATAATTATTCTTCGAGCTGTCTTTAATGCGGCCGGCAGCAGGTCTGGCTCCATGATTTCCAGTGTCTCCCGTAGCTCGGCAAGCAATTCGGGATAGGATTTGCATTGCTCGTATGCCAATTTCATACAAAGAACTTTTATGGCAGTTGGTTCACTTGTGAGTGACATACGCTTCAGGCAGAAGTCAAGAAAATCGGTGCGAATGTTGGCCGGATGGAAAGGTTGGCGCAGCAGGAGGTTCAGTAACAGCCTGCGTTTAGTATTACTGAGAGTTCGCATAGCTTCGTCTATCAGTTCTTGTTGTTTGGGATAGAGCCACTTATTACTGTAGAGGTCAAAATGTGCGAATACCCATGCAGCATTGTCTGATACCCGTTTGTCTTCGTCAAATAGCAGGCAGTAAAGAGCCCGTTTAGCAGGAGTATCTTCGATGCCTTGCATGTGGTAGGTAATCTCGAATAAATCTTCTTCATTGAGTCTTTTGGAAAGTTTCTCGCGAAGCGTAGCCAGTGTGTAACTCATGTCTTTAGTGTGAAATGTATGGGGAAAATTAGGAGTATCTTTTCGGATAGCGTATAAAGATACACAGCAGTGCCATCAACCCCATGCAAAATGGATAATACAGATAGCGAATGATGCTGAGTGGAGAGATGGATGCCAATCCGGCTGCCATGAGCAACTGTGCACCATAGGGGATAACGCCTTGCACCAGGCAGGAAAATGTGTCGAGCAGACTGGCGCTCTTGCGGGCATCCAGATGGAATTTATCTGTAATCTCTTTCGCTATGGGGCCTACGGAAATGATGGCAATCGTGTTGTTGGCCGTACAACAGTTAGTGATGCTCACCAACGCTGCGATGGCCAACTCGGCACCTCGTTTGTTGTTGACGT
>CAZOKL010000149.1:0-3594 GCA_964580305.1 uncultured Bacteroides sp. | reverse complement strand
ACAAAGATACACTTTCCCGCCATTTTGCCCAAACAAACAGCCCCACATCACACAAATCTTCAGGAAAATGAATCTACACATAAAGACAGCACACTCCAAACAAGGTTTAAACCTGTGCTTTCCTTTTAAGGTTCTTTTATAAGAAAGCCAACACGATGCAACTCACTTTCAAGGTTAGGAGTAAATACATCCCGGCCTAACGCATCTCTAATCTCATCAAGCGTCCAAAAACGTCCGCCATCAAGTTCATCACTCGGACAAACCGGGCCATCCCATGTCGTGCGGAAAGCATAGACCAGCTCACGTTCGCGGCTTGACTCAAACACATAAGAACACAGTGGTTCCGGAACAAATCCCTCCAATCCCAACTCTTCACGCGCTTCACGGCACAAAGCCATGTCGACGCTCTCCCCTAAATCCACATGTCCGCCCACTGCGGTATCCCATCGGCCGGGCTGTATGTCTTTCCACAAGGGGCGACGTTGAAGATACAAATTTCCATACGAATCAAACACATGCAAATGAACCACCGGGTGCAACAACAAACACCCTCCATGACATTCACCGCGTGTGGCAGCTCCCAAAATATTTCCCTGTTCATCCACAACAGGAAACATTTCTTCATTATTATCGTGTCTTACCATTGTTTATCGTTTTGAGGTGTAAAGATAAAAACTTAAAATGAAATTCAATCAGACAATGACACACATAATTCACCCGGCAGTCAATATTTTCCATTAAAGCATCAGTAAAACCAGGACTATTGTTTCCTGAAAATTTGTTTATATGAAAATTCTTCACGATTTTTGTCTGTCACAATAACACATTTGTCAAACCTTAAAATCATTACTATGAGAATAATATTTTACACATCCTTCCAAAACCTCACACACAATTTATACCTGCTCGGAACATTTCTTTTTATCCTCCTTCTGGCCTCCAGCTGCCGGTCACATCTGAAAGATGACGGACGAATATGCTACACCGATTTTCCAAAAAACGTCAGCCTCTCTTCCACCCCCATCTCTATCAATGAAGACTCTGTGTTGCTGCGTTACCCGTTCCGTCTGCGGGTGAACAAGGACAATCGCTATGCCGTCATTCTCGATTATTCCCATGACTCATGCTTCTATCACCTCTTTACCTATCCGGACTTTCACTTCATCAGTTCCTTTGGCAGGAAAGGCCAAGGGGCGGAAGAAACTCTTTCCGGCGACGATGTGCAGTGGAGCGACTCTCTCATCTGGGCACTTGACGGCAAACGTTGTCTTTGGCAAATATTCCGCCCGGCAGACGACCATGCGGAGCTGGTGCAGCAAATTGACCTAACAAGCATCCCGTACCCACTCTACTTTGTGCTGGCCAATGACTCCCTGGCCTACATTCCCGACTATTATAGCGGCCATTCACGCCTGCTCCGTGTCGACCGGGAAGGCACGGTGACCGACTCGCTGGGAAACATCCCCACCCGTGAGAAAAACGTGCTCTCCGCCACGGCTTTGGCACAGGCATGGTGCAGCTTCCCGGCCTACAATCCGCGCAACGGTGTACTGGCCATGGCTACACAGTTGGGCGAGGTGCTCGAAATCTACCACCCGGCAGAGTCGTCACAGCCCATTGTTGTGGAAGGTCCCAATGGCGAACCGCACTACCAGTATGCAGACGGCAATGTCATTCCCGACGGAATCATGGGCTTCAACGACGTGCAAGTGGGCGACTCGTGCATCTACGCCATTTTCCAAGGCCGCTCGTTTGATGACATCGGGCGTATGCTTTCCAAGGGTCAAAATCCGGAAAACGGGGGCCGCTCCATCTATGTGTTCTCCCTCACAGGCAAACCGCTATGCCGTTATGAGCTGGATTGCCCCATCTGTGGATTTTATGTGGACGAAGCCCGCCAGGCGATTGTCGCCATCAATGTGAATGACGCAAACCGGATGATTGTGACTTTTGACATGTAGGGTAATCATTGTAACTTCATAACGAAGTGCAAATATTCAAATCAAAAGAGAAAATTCTGACTAACATGAAGTTTCACTCCAAGGGGGAGATAAAAATTAAAATTTCAGGTGCAGTTATAGGTTACTTTCTGAATCCAAAATGAGAAAAGTTTCAATTAGTCTATATACTTTTGCATCATTAAAAACCCCAAAAGAAGGATTTAATTTGTAATCGGTTTTAAAGAAAAGAGCTATGAAAATCCCTTTTCTCAACATCAAACCATTGTTAAGTATCCTCCTTATAACAGGAGGAATGGTGCTGATCACGTCCTTAGCATTAATAGGGCACAGCTACGCAAAACAGGCTGTATATGTGAAAGCACAAAACATGGTTGACCGTATGTTAAAAGATGAAATGACTGCTCGTGGAGAATCTGTATTCGAACGTGAACGACATACAATAACCTCTATAGTAAGAAGTTATACTCCTGTCCAATATCCATTTGATGTTGAAATAATCACAGAAGATGGCCCAAGAAGCTATACAGTTGATTCCATTGCAGATAAAGAAAATATTGCAAAAAGCATTGAGATGCGCATGATGCAATCTATTTCCATGGCAGAAGACCCTTTTCAGGTGGACTCCTTTCAAATGGTTTGTGAGGATTTATTGGCAGCAAACTTCATTCATGCAGATTTAGGCTTTAAGCTCTATCATGACGGAAACGTTGAAGCCATGGGAGGAAACATTTCACACGTCAGTCCTTTCCATGTCTACATTATAGGCTTCGGTTCTGAATATCGTTTAGAAGCATTCATCCAAATGCCCTTTTTCTTTCATGACGGAGTAATCTTCATAGCCATAATACTGACTCTCACCTATGCCTTCATAACAGTCCGTGCATGGCATTGGTATAAAGAAAAGAAAAAAGTAATTCCGTTATCCATTGAAACAGGAAAGGGAACATATCTGCTGAACGGACATTGGCTTTATGCATCTGAAGAGCAATGCATCTATTCTTTGTCAAAACGCTGTTTGTTTAAAGAACCGGAAAAGACGCTCCTAAAAAATCTTCCAAACAGAGAGGCTCAAATATTTGACGAGTTGCTCCAGGCACCGAACCATTCCATAGATGAAGACGAACTTTATAACAAAGTTTGGGGCACGTCTCCATCCATGACAAAGGATAACAATCTGCGTTCACAGGTAAGCCGATTGAAAAGCAAGATAAAAGAAGTCGGACTGACAATCACACATGACAAGAAAAAATACATATTGCAAAGTTTGAATTTAGAGACCGACAAGGACACACGCAAAAACATGGCAAAAAACGATGATGATGAAAAGGCGGATTCTGGTCCAGACAAGAATGACGGCAGGAATAAACCTCATTCATAGGATCACTCCAGACATAGCTAATAATCAATCAGATAGCAATAGGGGGGGGCAGAAATAATTTAAAAATAATCGTTTTTCGTATGCCATTTATAGCCCAAAGCATTAACTTTGGGCAGCAAAAAAACAGGAAATATGAAAAAATTAAGATTAGTCTTGCCACTTGTCGGGATGGCAGCCATAACAACCCTTTATTTGATGAAACCAACACATGAAGCATCTTCCTCTTCTTCCATCATGTTGGAAAATGTAGAAGCT
>CAZOKL010000148.1:0-3597 GCA_964580305.1 uncultured Bacteroides sp. | reverse complement strand
TTTCCGCTCACGGGCGGAAAGGAGACCGTGCGGAAGCGGAAAGGAGGGCCAGGTCAGGAGAGATTTTCACAAGGATGCCCGGCAGACAGCATGAAAAAAGCCAACTGACTCTTTGCGAATCAGTTGGCTTTTCCTGCATCTTCAGGCACTCCCAAGGGGAGGGATGCTCAGAACATTTTCCTCACACGCTCGATGCCCGCCACCAGTGCGTCCACCTCCTCCCGCGTGTTGTAGAAGCTGAAAGAGGCACGCACCGTGCCTTCAATGCCCAGACGCTCCATGAGGGGCTGGGCGCAGTGGTGGCCTGTGCGCACGGCGATGCCCAGACGGTCGAGCAGGGTGCCGAGGTCGAAGTGATGGATGTCGCCCACAAGGAAAGAGATGACACTGCTCTTGTCCGGCGCCGTGCCGAAAATGCGCATGCCCTCGATGCCTTGCAGCTGCCGGGTGGCATAGCGGGTAAGCTCGTGCTCGTAGGCCTCGATATGTTCCATGCCCAGGGCACTGATGTAACCGAGCGCGATGGCCAGCGCGTGCGTGCCGATGTAGTCGGGCGTGCCGGCCTCGAACTTATAGGGCAGTTCGTTGTAGGTGGTGCGCTCAAAGCTCACGTGCTGAATCATCTCGCCCCCGCCCTGGTAAGGAGGCAGACGGTCGAGCCATTTCTCCTTGCCGTAGAGCACACCCACGCCCGTCGGGCCGTAGACCTTGTGCCCGCTGAAGGCAAAGAAGTCGGCGTCGAGAGCCTGCACGTCGACGGGCAGGTGCGGCACGGACTGTGCTCCGTCAACAAGCACGGGGACACCGTGCCCGTGTGCCGTGGCAATCATTTGCCGTATGGGGTTGACCGTGCCGAGGACATTTGACACATGGGTCACACACACCAGTCTGGTGCGTTCGTTGAAGAGGCGTTCATACTCGTCAAGCAGGAGGCAGCCGTCGTCACTCATCGGAATGACGCGGATGACGATGCCCCGCCTGTCGCGCAGCAGCTGCCAGGGGACGATGTTGCTATGGTGCTCCATGACGGAGACAATGACCTCATCGCCCTCCTTCATGCAGGCTTCGCCAAACGACGAAGCCAACAGATTGATGCTCTCCGTCGTGCCACGGGTGAAAATGATTTCATTCGTCGAGCGGGCATTGATGAAGCGGCGCACGGTGTCACGAGCCTCCTCGTGCAGCTCGGTGGCTTGTTGGGAGAGGAAATGCACGCCGCGATGCACGTTGGCATTCACCGAGTAATATTCTTCTGCGATGGCATCGACCACGCAACGCGGCTTTTGCGTCGTGGCTCCGTTGTCGAAATAAATGAGCGGCTTGCCGTAGACCGTGCGGCTCAGGATGGGGAAATCTTCGCGTATCTTTTTAATGTCGAACATCATGTTTTCTGGTCGTTTTAGGGATTATTCCATCGGCAAAGATACAGTCTTTTAGGCAATAATGGCTTGCCCGGCCCGGGCTTTTACCATCCGGACACCTTTTGCAAGCCACAACAACCGGAAGAGCCTCATGCAGCAGAGCACAAATTGCCGCCGGCAAGAAGCTCATCCGCACTTTCTTTGTTAAAGACTTGGATTATAAGATTTAAGTACGTAACTTTGACTTGTATTTATGTACGTCTTACCATAAACGAAAAAAGAAGAAACAGAAATTTGAAGAAATAGACATATTGTTACGCGTTAGCTTTTAATTCTCACAGTAGAAAATCGCCAAACTTTCACACAGGGAATCTTATATAGCTAAAAGTATAACCGCGTCCGTACGGCGTGGGATAGCTTGTTATATAAGATAGGTGTTTGGCGATACCTCTACTGTGAACAAGAACATCTTCACGCCTCTTTTGTGCCGCATGAGTTCTTGCTCCCAAGCTATCACATAGCCAATGTGTTCATAGATAACAGAAAGTTTCATCACTAAAGCGGTTAATATATGAACATGAACAACAATCCTGCCGAACATGGCTCTTACCGTGAACTCCTTTTCGATGCCCGGTGGTTGAACAAAAAAGCCGGGATTCTGAAACGCGACAATTTTCGCTGCCGGATATGTGGCAGTACCCAGCATCTTGTGGTTCATCACAAACAATATCATTTTAACAGAAAAACCAACAAGAAACTTCCACCGTGGGAATACGACGACAAGTATCTGATAACCTTATGCGAATCGTGTCACCGTCGCGGGCATTACAAATACCAAATCCCAATGAAATATATTTAATCATTTTAACACCTAAGTAATATGAGATTATTTAATTGGCTGCTAAAGCCTAAGGCGGCATTGCCCGAATCTGTCGTGCCGCAAGAAGCAGCGGAAACTTCGCTGCCCGAGATTAAAGAAGCAGATTTCGTGGACAATTCTGAGCCTCAACCTAAAGAGGCCGACACGTCGACCACATATCGGGTGACTTACGGGACCGGATTCCCGATAGATGTGATTTATGGTTACATCAATCGAGATTTCGAGTCGAAAGGTTATGATGATGCCATGGTGAACACCGAACTTTCCTATAAGGATACTGGAAAGCGATTGATTGTGAACGGATTGATGATGCTTTTCAAACAAGTGGACTTACGCTATCAGCAAGACCTTTCGCAACTTGAAGTAATGATAGAAACCATGCAAGGGCAAGGCTTACCTTTGCAGGTCATGACTCTACAAAGACGGAAAAAATTGCTGGAATCACATGTTGCAGAAATATCCCAAATGAAAATAAGACTCGAAAAGGAGGAGGAAAGCATGATGCGGATGGTTACGACATACGAGCGCGGTTTCATGAAGGGATTGGTTGCGAAATCGAATTCGATACTGAACGGTAACCAATACAAGTTGACCGTAGACGCTAACTTAACGCCGAACGACAATGGATAAGATAAATAAAGTGGGATTCTGGGCCAAAATCGGCTGCTTCCTTATAGGCTGGAACTCGGAATTGCTGAAAGAGTGTGGTGAGGCCAGCCGCCGAACGTTACGCAAATATGTATCGGCCATCGTGATTCTCTCCATCATTTGGGGAACGATAGGATATTGCTTTGCCGAACGCTATGTAGGCATCGAAAGTTTGCCGGGCAGACTGGCCACGGCAGCAGTATTCATTACTATCATAGTGTGTGTGGAGCGCTACATCATACTGACTGGAAAACTCGGCTTCTGGATGAAAACCTTTCGTGGCATGTTAGCCTTTCTCATGGCCATACTGGGTTCTACCGTGTTCGACCAAATCATCTTCAAGAACGACGTGGAGTTCAAGATGAAAGAGATTCTGACAGAGAAAATAAACAAGGAAGTGCCCAAACGAAACCAACAGATTGATGCGCAACTTCAGGAATTAAAGTTAGAGATAGATTCGCTCAATAAGGCAAACAGTGCCTTACGAGATGAAATAGCACAAAAACCGGCCACCCAATACACAACGTATAGTACCCGAAAAAAATACGTAGGTGACAATCCGGACGGGACACCTCGATATGCAACCGAAGTAGTTACGGAAAATCATGTGATAGAAAGTCCGTTGATAGCTCAAGCGGCAGCAAACGACAGTATTGTGGCGCGGGCGGAACGGAACCGCACAGCGCTGCAAAACCTGAAGCTAAACAC
>CAZOKL010000147.1:0-3611 GCA_964580305.1 uncultured Bacteroides sp. | reverse complement strand
TGTTCAAATATATGAATTAGCTCTGTCTTTATTTCTATTTTGTTCATATCTGACATCACAGAACATACATCTGACAGTGTATATTGCAGTTAAAGTATTGTATCAATTACAGACATAAAAATCCCCTTGTCTGCATCATAGGACGACAAACAAGGGGATTATCTTAACAGAATTTTCGTTGTGCCCTCACAACACACTTGTCAAATTAGTTCCTAAATACCAATCCTTCAACATTCGCATCTACTACAATCGGTTTGCTGCGATCAACTTCCTGAGCCAAAAGTTTCTTGGAAAGATCATTGAGCAAATAATGCTGGATGGCACGTTTCACAGGACGGGCACCAAACTCAGGGTCATATCCTGCTCCAGCCAAGAAACGAATAGCTGCATCGCTCATCTGCAAAGTGACACCATTCTCAGAGAGTCGCTTCTGAATGCCATTGATTTGCAAAGTCACGATTTGCTCAATTTGTTCCTTGTTTAGTGGCAAGAACATGATGGTTTCATCTATACGGTTAAGGAACTCAGGCCTTATAGTTTTCTTCAACATGTTCATCACTTCATTCTTTGTCTCTTCAACAAGCACATTACGATTAGAATCATTCATGCGCTCAAATTGGCTTTGGATGTAAGCACTTCCCAAATTGGAAGTCATGATAATAATCGTATTCTTAAAGTTCACAGTGCGTCCCTTATTGTCGGTCAGACGACCGTCGTCCAGGACTTGCAGCAAGATGTTAAACACATCGGGATGAGCTTTCTCGATTTCATCAAACAACACGACAGAATAAGGTTTACGCCTTACGGCTTCCGTCAACTGTCCGCCTTCATCATATCCGACGTATCCCGGAGGAGCACCAATCAAACGAGAAACTGAATGCTTCTCTTGATATTCACTCATATCGATACGCGTCATCAGTGACTCATCATCGAAGAGGTATTCAGCCAAAGCCTTAGCCAACTCCGTCTTACCGACACCTGTCGTGCCCAAGAAAATGAACGAACCGATGGGGCGTTTTGGATCCTGCAGTCCGGCACGACTGCGGCGCACGGCATCGGCCACCGCCTGGATGGCTTCATCTTGTCCAACGACACGCTTGTGAAGCTCGTCTTCCAAATGGAGTAATTTTTCACGCTCACTCTGCAACATCTTGTTCACGGGGATGCCTGTCCACCGTGAAACGACATCGGCAATGTCTTCAGCTGTAACTTCCTCTTTAATCATTGCACTGTCGCCTTGCTTGCGCTTCAGCTCTTCCTGAATGGACTTAATCTCATTCTCCAAAGACTGTAGCTTTCCGTAACGGATTTCAGCCACCTTCCCGTAGTCGCCTTCACGTTCAGCCCGGTCAGCCTCGAATTTCAACTGTTCAATATCTTTCTTGTTCTGTTGAATCCTGTTCACCAATTCCTTTTCACTCTGCCACTTAGCGCGGAATGACGTGTCTTGCTCTTTTAAATCAGCTATTTCTTTATTGAGTTGAGCCAATTTCTCCTCATCCTTCTCACGCTTGATGGCTTCACGCTCAATCTCCAACTGTTTCAGACGACGCTCAATTTCATCCAGCTCTTCAGGCAGTGAATCGCGCTCCATACGCAACTTGGCGGCAGCTTCATCCATCAAGTCAATGGCTTTATCCGGCAAGAAACGTTCGGTGATGTAACGATTGCTCAGTTCCACAGCTGCAATGATGGCTTCATCCTTGATGCGCACCTGATGGTGATTCTCGTAACGTTCTTTCAATCCTCGCAAAATAGAAATGGAACTTGCGATGTCCGGTTCGTCCACCATGACCGTTTGGAAACGACGTTCAAGAGCCTTATCCTTTTCAAAATATTTCTGATATTCATCCAAGGTTGTCGCACCGATGCTACGCAGCTCACCACGAGCCAACGCAGGCTTCAAGATGTTTGCCGCATCCATGGCGCCTTCACCCTTACCGGCTCCCACCAGTGTGTGAATCTCATCAATGAAGAGAATGATGTTCCCCTCCGACTGCTTCACTTCGTTGATGACCGATTTCAGTCGCTCTTCAAACTCACCTTTATACTTCGCACCTGCAATAAGCGCACCCATATCCAACGAATAAAGCTGCTTGTTCTTTAAGTTTTCAGGAACATCTCCACGCAGGATACGTTGAGCCAAGCCCTCCACGATGGCGGTCTTACCTGTGCCCGGTTCACCAATCAGGATAGGATTGTTTTTCGTACGCCGGCTCAAAATCTGCAATACACGACGGATTTCCTCGTCGCGCCCGATAACCGGGTCGAGCTTGCCTGTGCGTGCCGCCTCAATCAAGTTGATGGCATACTTATTCAGAGACTGATAGGTGTCTTCACTTGATTGCGAGGTCACCTTCTGTCCTTGTCGCAACTCATTGATGGCTGTGCGCAAGTCTTGATCAGTCATTCCCGCGTCTTTCAGAATGGTCGACGCTGTGCATTTCACGTTAAGAATTGCCAAGATAACGGCTTCCAAAGAAACGAACTCATCGCCCAATTCTTTCGAGAGTTCGACTGCTTTCTGCAACACTTCGTTTGCTTCACGGCTCAGATAGGGTTCACCTCCTGACACCCTTGGCAAAGAAGCTATCTGCTTATCCAGCACGGTTGCCACCTGCTGATCATTGATGCCAAGCTTCTGGAAAATGAAGTTCGTCACGTTCTCTCCCACTTTCAGCACTCCTGCCAACAAATGTTCCGGCTCGATGGCTTGCTGCCCTTTGCTCTGCACGAGGCTGACAGCTTGCTGTATCGCTTCTTGCGATTTGATGGTAAAGTTGTTAAAGTTCATATCTCAATATCTCCTTTCTTTATTTTCTTTATTGCACATACATCAACCATACTTCAAAAGCTTTGCCAGGCGAAAATTACGGACAAAATGTCATTTAAAGAGAGAGAAAAGCCGTAAAAAAGGCATGCCGTCAGTCTGATGTGTTTGATATTTTCCGGTCAAAAAGTTGGCCGGAAGGACTGTATTATATAATTTTATTCCATAATTTGAAGTTATGAAGAAAGAAGAATTAAAAACTGACGAAATTGTCATCCTAATAGATGCAAACTACCTGGAACAAACGGGAAACTCAATGCGAGAGTATTTCAGCCACATCGTGAAACGGACATTGCCCCAAGCTGACCTGCCCGCCTTGGTGGAAGGCATAACATTGGATGCCGGCATACGACCGGACGACCACCATATTCAAGTGATATTCATCCATTCCAGCACCATGAAAGCATTTACGTTCTGCGACCCGGGAAATTTTGACGAAGAACTTCATTGTGTGGCGTTCAAGAGCAACTTGGGCGAATTTACATTCAACTCATTCTCCACCGAGTCGCTCACATCACTTGAATCCATGTATGCCGACATTGCCCAAACGCTGTCTGTCACTCAAGGGACGCAACACATCATTCTTGTGGGAAACATGGAGTTATATGGTGAAGACACCATAAAGGCGCTGCAAGAGGCCAAAAACCGGAAGGTGCATTATTTCTCTGTCAATCCTCACGACGCGTCACGCTATCCTTTCAGCTTCTGCAACCTGGGGTTTTCACTGCTCCACGGCCTGGGTGTGCGTTCCGAAGAATTGGAATGAACGGAAGCGCCTATA
>CAZOKL010000146.1:0-3613 GCA_964580305.1 uncultured Bacteroides sp. | reverse complement strand
CATGCTGCGTACGAGCAGTGTGCGCATTTTGCCTTTCAAAGAACTCCCCGGCACTATCGGCTGACCCGTGCGCGGGTCTGAAATGACCGGCTTGTCCATTGCGTGACGAGACCGGTAGGGCAAACAACAAGAATACGCTTTACAAGTCCGCGAGCTTTTAGCTCTTTGATCACCATGCCAGCTTCAATCGTTTTTCCAAGACCCACTTCATCCGCGAGGATGTATCGAATAGTATTGTTTGCCATAACTCTATTCAGTACATGGAACTGGTGAGGCAGAGGGATAACACCACTTGCCAGAGAAGACGGCAATCCCCTAACAGTCTCATTTCTGACCTTTGAAAGGAGCGTTGCATACCGAAGATAGTTTTCATCATAGGTATTGATCCTGACACCTTTATTCCGTTGTTCTTCGGTGGCTTTATAGACCGACCCCTTTGCAGAATCAAAGACGCAATAGGAAACATATCACCACGCTTCGATCCTATACAACAGCTCCAGTGATAGTATCAAAAACAAATCTCCGACATTGTGCTTAAACTACATTAAACTACCCCTTTATTCGACATACCATCGCTCCGAAATCTTTGCATTCTCACTGTCAGGTTTGGGAGATGCTTCCTCAAACTTTGTAAGCGTTGGTAGGTTAATTGCGGTGCCGAAAACAAGTGTATGACCAGTCTGAAGGTATGTCAAGCGGTCTATCATGCCTTGATTGACATAGGGGACCATCCTCGAAATATATTGAAGGTCATCCGGGTTTTGTACCCTGTGAATGATAAAATTACTGCATTGTGAAACCACGGTTTTCGACAATTCACTTGGACGTTGAGACGATATCCCCAAAAGCAAGCCGTATTTTCGTCCTTCTTTTGCAATCCTCTCGAAAATATTGTATCCAAGAGGACCATAATTAGTTTCATTTCGAATGAAGCGATGAGCCTCTTCAATTACAAAGTTTATCGGCATATCCGCTTTCTTCTCACGACGTTTTAGATAATCCAAGAGCAGCTTTGCAAAAACCTTGGTTACAACTTCTGCCGACGCATCATCAAGAAAACTGACATCAATATTAACTATTTGGTTTTGTCCAAGAATATCGGAAATATAATCGTCAATATTTTTGAAACTCGTTTTCACAAGGATTTTTCCTTGTATTCCGTCTTGCAATGCTTGGAGCCTTGTAACTAAAGTGGATGTGTATTCTTGGATTCTCTGAGAACTTATACTTCCTTCATAGAGTGTAGCAAACTTAACCGCCTCATAGAAATCTTTCATTGAGTAACATATCGGCGTTGTTTGTGGAACAATATCCACTATATCGGTCTTTACATACTGCTGAAGAAACTTAATTGCATCCTTTTCATCAACAAAATTGCCATAACTTATCTTAATTGCGTTCTGTAGTGTAATAGAACCATTGTCGGTTGTAATAGACGTGTTAAGATTAATGGTATCCGTTCCAAATAACATTATTATGACGGTTATTTTATCCGATTTTGATGCTGAAGTATCGGAACTAGCGAATATGCCAAGAATGACGCTTGCTAAAATATGATTTTTCACTGCATCGTCTCTGTTGTTTTTGTCAAAGAAAATTTTTGCAATATCAACTGCGCGCTTTAAGATAGGCACTTGCGTTTTCTCAGTAGCATGAAGTAGGATTGCCCAATCGTCAGCAGTTAAAGCCCACGCCGGTATCTCCAAACGGTGTGGATTATTCGTGTCGTCTGTTGCAACAAAGCTTTTCACAGATAACACTGGGTTTGTCGAACTAATTTCGCTAAAAGCTTGTTCATATTCACCATTGGAGTCAATAAATACAAATTTAGCTCCTTTAGCTGCATAGTCTTTCTTACGGAATATTTCCTGCATGATTGTGGCAATGGTATTTGATTTTCCAGCGCCAGTGTTTCCGAACACAGCAAAATGGAAGCCGAAGAACTTGTCTATATTTACCTTAACAGAATAGTCAGGGAAAATGACCGATGTGCCGAGCTTCAACAATTTTGCGCGGGTTTTGCCATTGTCCTGATCTACAACAGTTTCGTCATCTGTAACCTCAAGCATTATTCTAAGGTCATTTTGCGAAATGATATTGACGTCAGAGAACACTAATGGCATTTTTGATACGCCAAAATAAAATCGTTCTGAAACGATCTCGCCAACAAGGCTGATCGTAGCCAATCGGCTGCTATTTGGCTTGTTTAGTTCATCATTTTTGAACTGCGGTTTTTCCTCAACGGCTGTTATTTCTCCAATTATGATGCGATTGACATCGTAGATAGAAACATATGATCCTACTTCGCCGACAAATCGAACCCCATCGTTTGTGCTAATGTAGTTTCCTAATCCAGTGTAGATTTCGGCAATTATTTCACGCTGGCTCACAGATGTTAGTTTTCCGATACTTCGACTATTCATTAAGCTTCATCCCCTCAAATTCTGTAATGCTTGCAGAAACAGGCTTCAGCTTCAATTCTTCATTAACATCTGGATGGATGGAGGGCAGAGCTTTTTCAACAAAATTGTTGAAGTAGTGTATTCTATCATCGGAATTGTAAACGGTAATGCGAGAATCCCCAAGTTTGGTCAGCCGGGTTATATTTTTGCCGGTTCCGAAAACAACCAGTCGAAAGGATGGTACTGCCAAGCCATTCAAAATGATACGATTGATATGATCGTCACCAAAGCTATATCCAATAACAACAAGAACACTGTTCTTCTGGACAATACGGTTTTCCATTGTTCGGAATAGGTCGGAATACGGCTCCATAAGAGTCGAGCGATCTTTCATTGGAGTAGGATAGATCATTACCGTCTCACTGTCTTGAATATCCGAATAATGCCGCTCCCATATCTCATTCTCCTTGCAGAGCCATGAAATGGAGCCGTGGAGTTTTACAAGGTTGAAAAAAGAAGATACACGCTCCCAAACATCTCTAGTAAGGTTCATATTTTCAACATACATATAATTGTAGCTGACAGGATTAAACTTTCGCCTGAACGAACCGGAAAACCCATTGTTATATGGGAAGCCAAGCTCGTCCAAAGCAATCTCGTTGAACAAATCATAATTCGTTGTGAATATGCTAATCGGAGTTTTTCTTGATCGTTGAGTGATTTTAGTATAAAACGATTTATAAATCTTCTTGACTTCTTGGCTTTCAAGCCCGGCTTTTATCTTGTCGCGTATAAAATCTCTGACAGATTTAGTTTTCGCGTCAATATCCGGTTCAATTTCTTTAACTTGATTTGCAACAGCTATTGCGCCCATAGTTTCAAGCATTTTTTCCAAATTGTAATCATACTTACCATTGAACTTAACGCCTGCAACTGTGAAATCTGGATTCTTTTCAAAGAAGGAATCGTAAAGACCTCTCATAAGCGGAATGCCAGTTTCTTTCTCCTCAACAATATTGCTGGAACAACCAGCTCCTACTAAAAAGCTGAGGTTATCCATCTGGAGACACTTTGCCATATCTGCTTGAAGCGTTTCCGGCGTTATTTTTTTTTCCTCGCTACCCATGTAGCACTTGATACTTGCTTCAGACATAAATTACCACACTTTCGATGTCACACTCTGCTCAAGCTGATGTCGTAATACATGAGCA
>CAZOKL010000145.1:0-3628 GCA_964580305.1 uncultured Bacteroides sp. | reverse complement strand
GTCGTTACTGACTTTTGGGTCACCCTCGTATCATTTCTTTCATCAAACTTTTGTGGAGTTGGAGGGAGTCGAACCCTCGTCCAAACGAGGAAATTATACGCTTTCTACATGCTTATCTCTGCCTTTGATTTTCATGCGTAAGCAAGACCAGAGCCACCTACTTGCGCCTTAGTCTTTTTAATTTCATCAAAACCCCAAGACCGAGTCTTGACTATCTCCGATATGACTGCATCACTGAACCAGAATGCTTCGGAGCAACAGCTTCCGAGTGATGTCTCGTTTCCGCACCTAGTGCAGAAATAAAGTTAATCTACTGTACTTCGATTAAGCAGCGAGAGCGTAGTTGTTTTCGCCAAATAATTGTTTGGTAACTGTGATTATAGTGCTAATCACCGACGCACTGCATGCTTACGCACCATTTCTGCCGCTGTCAAATCCATACAACCCCAGAAAGAAACATAGCCCTCTTCCATTGAAAGGGGCTACAAATATAGAGAACTTTGAGAAAACCCCAAATATTTTATTATCTTATTATCTTTTTATTTTGCGAAACTGACAGCACGTGTTTCGCGGATAACGGTGATTTTCACTTGTCCCGGATAAGTCATTTCGTCTTGAATCTTTTTAGCTATCTCAGCGGAAAGTAATTCCGTTTGTTTATCGTCAATCTTGTCAGCACCGACAATAACACGAAGTTCACGTCCTGCTTGGATGGCATAAGTTTTTGTTACACCCGGATAAGAAAGAGCCAGTTGTTCTAGATCGTTCAAACGTTTGATGTAGGCCTCTACGATTTCGCGGCGTGCACCAGGACGTGCTCCGGAAATGGCATCACACACTTGTACGATGGGGGCAATGAGTGTTTCCATCTCCACTTCGTCATGGTGTGCGCCGATGGCATTACAGATCTCCGGTTTTTCTTTGTATTTCTCAGCTAATTTTTGTCCCAACAATGCATGTGGCAATTCAGGTTCATCGTCAGGCACTTTCCCTATGTCGTGAAGCAGGCCAGCCCGTTTGGCTTTCTTGGGATTTAGGCCAAGTTCAGATGCCATGATTGCACAGAGATTGGCTGTTTCGCGTGCATGTTGCAGCAGGTTTTGTCCGTAGCTGGAACGGTATTTCATCTTTCCAATGAGGCGGATAAGTTCCGGATGAAGCCCGTGCATTCCGAGGTCGATAGTAGTGCGTTTACCAGTTTCGATGATTTCATCTTCCACTTGTTTGCGCACTTTAGCCACCACTTCTTCAATACGTGCCGGGTGGATGCGTCCATCAGTAACTAGTTGGTGTAATGCCAGACGGGCAATTTCACGTCGAACCGGATCAAATGCTGAGAGTACGATGGCCTCAGGTGTATCATCGACAACTATTTCCACACCGGTTGCAGCTTCTAGTGCTCGAATGTTTCTTCCCTCACGTCCGATGATGCGTCCTTTCACTTCGTCAGAGTCTATGTGGAACACTGTTACGGAATTTTCAATGGCGGTTTCCGTAGCAATACGTTGAATAGCTTGAATAACAATGCGTTTGGCTTCCTTATTGGCCGCCATTTTTGCATCGTCCATAATGTCATTGATGTAGGATTGTGCTTGAGTCTTCGCTTCTTCTTTTAGCGATTCGATGAGACGTTTTTTAGCTTCCTCCGCTGACAGTCCGCTAATGATTTCCAGTTTTTCACGTTCTTGTATTTGTAGGTTATTCAATTCATCTTTCTTTTTGTCGATGATTACTAATTGGTTTTCCAAGTTCGCCTTGATAGCATCGGCTTCGTTGCGCTTACGTTGCACTTCCTCTTGACGCTGATTCAACATAAGCTCGCGTTGTTTCAGTTTGTTCTCAACTTGTTGGATACGCTGGTTGCGTAACGCAACCTCTTTCTCCAAATCGGCTTTCTTGTTCAAGAACTTTTCTTTTACTTCAAGAAGTTTGTTTTTTTTGATTACTTCTGCTTCTGTTTGAGCTTCTTTCAGAATGTTGTTGTATTTCGATTTCATGACGTATCTGAAAATCGCATAACCAACCACCAGTCCGATAACAAGCGTTACAAGTGATGTTACTGTTACTATTGTTAAACTCATTTTATTAAGAATTTATATAAAAATACACATTGCCTTCACAGAAGAACTCTTCTCATCTGTATAAAGCAATGCGCGAATATCTTTAATTTCAAAAAAAGTTTGTCCTACATCTGTTTGTCATCCTCACTATGTAAACGTTTTTCAAGTTCTTGAGTGAGTTCTTCAAGTTTCTTTTGATAGGACAATGCATCGTTTTTCCATCGTTTGTTGGCGAGTTCGAAAGCAAACTCATAGGCCACCATGACGATATAGTCTTCCCGTTTGCCTCCGAGAATTCTTTCGCGATACATATTTACCTTTTCGTTTATCATCGTAGCCGCTTTGCGGTAAAGTTCTTCCTCCTTGCGATTGATAGTCATCGGGTAGGTGCCATCGGCGATGTTTAAACGAATTTTCATTTTTTCGTTATCGTTCATCTGAATACATCCTCCTTATCCATTTAATAAAGCGATGCATTTATCGATTTCACGCACTAATCCTGCGAGCCGTTGTTTCGTATCACGCGACTCATCGTCGTTGATACTGATAATTCGGGCTGCTTTTAAATTGGCATAGGCGGTTTCTGCTTGTTGGCAACGCGTTTCCAACTTCCTGATATTCTCTTCTTTTTGATGAAGTTTCTGGCGAAGCGTTTCATTTTTCTGCTTCAACAGGTCATACTGGTAAAGGAAATGACGAAAACGGGCTTCGAAAATATTGAGTTGTTGTTCTTCTTCCGTCATAAGTTTGCCAATTTATCATACAAATATAGCCTTTCTTTGTGAATACCAAAAGATTCTTCACACATTTGTGAAAAATCTTTTGGTTTAATCTTTATCCTTTGGCTTCGGTTCTTTTTTTGCCAGCAAAATGATGTTAAAAGCGTACTCACTCATCCATTGTGATGAATAACCTAAGGTATGTTGATATTTGCGAATATTGCTACTAGTTTTTCGCATTGCGTCATCTTTCCATTCGTAGCGGGTCAAAAGCTCGTTGACAGCTTTGAATGTTAATTGGTAAAGTGTCTGTTTAAAGATCCTTGGCATACGGAATTTCCACTTCATTAAATTACCAAGACACATCATCAGGTCTTGACTGAATCCCTGAAACATGAATAGATAGTTCTTCACTTCATTAAGATTACGGCAATTTTTTTTTACAGATTGGTCGATTTCTTTAAAAAAATCATCACTCAAGCCATAAAATTCCTTTAACATCTTTTTGCTACGGTTCTTCTCAGCAACACCTAGTTTATTGTTTTGTGTAGGCACTTTCAATGTTCGTTTGAATACAGCCACGTCAGGAATGACAGTCAAGTTGGTAATACCCAAGCTACAAGCCATAACGGATTCATAATATACTCGTATCAGTGTCATAAAGTCTTCCATACCCCCGACATTCTCTGTCATTTCACTTTTTTTCTTGAATATGTCGAATAATCTCATGTTTGTATAATGAATAGAATTGATTCTGCAAATTTAACGGTTTCTTTCTAAAAAGCCAATTTCAAGACTTTTTCTTTTTTCAGGATTGAACTTTTTGAAGGTTGTGTGGGTCTTAAAATA
>CAZOKL010000144.1:0-3631 GCA_964580305.1 uncultured Bacteroides sp. | reverse complement strand
AAATATAGCATAAAATGCTTTTATGGTCGTGAAAATCGGGAAACAATCTGGCTAAACCTTGCAATTCATGTAATTGTCAAGAGGTTCCCAAGGGCCTGAATGCTGCTCTTGAGCGGCCTCTAGGGTAAGCTCGGACGGCCTCTAGGGAAGGCAAGAGCGGAGTCTAGGGTAAGGTTGGCCGTCCTCTATACCCCATTTCCGGGCCTTCCGGTGGGCGGTTTCCAGCCTGCCGTTTCCTCGGAAAAACGGAGGCCTGTCTTTCTTCGGTCGCCTTGAAGGTTCCGATGAACCAAGAGATGAGAGACGACATGAAGACGCGTCTAATTAGGTTTTGTTTTGCATCCGACGTGCATCACCCGGAGGGGTAGTCAAATCCTATTTCTAAAAATATAATTGATGTGTGTTGAGTGTCACTTGTCCAGCCCGAAAAGCAATAGGAGGATGAAGTGCTCCTTTAGCGCAGTACGTAGCTTTTTGTAAGCTGTTTTCTTCAGCGAGTGCACCGTGCCTTCCGAGATGCCCAGCATCCGGGCAATTTCTTGGTTGCGTTTGCCCTGAAGGCTGAGCCGTATGATGCGCTGCATCTGTGTGGGAAGGTCGGCGACAGCTTTGCGCACGAGCAGGAATGTTTCCTGACGGATAATTTCGTCTTCAATTTCGTAATCGTTCGTGTGGATTGTCTGGTCATAGTTGCCGTCGATGTAGGCATCGTGTTTCAGCATGTTGAGGCAGCGGTTCTTGGTGGCTGTGTATAGAAAACTTTTCAGGCGTTGGAGCTCGTTGAAGTCTGTGCGGCGTTCCCAGCATGTCAGTAACACTTCCTGTGCGATGTCCTTGCAAGGTTCGGGGTCGGCAATATAGTGTTGGGCGTAGACGCAGAGGATGGGATAATAGTCTTCAAACAGTTGTTTGAAAGCGCTGATATTGCCATTTCGTATGTCAGTAATCACCTGATCCATGTTTGCAAAATTACGGAAACTTATCAAGGTCACAAGGGGCTGTGTCAGGGCAAACGCATCTAAACCTTCAGAATCTTCAAGAGAATGGTTACTGTTTTCCACAGGAAATGTGGGTGACACCGATGGAGTTTCATGAGCAAAGATGATGAAGAAGGAGGGCATTGAATTTGCCCATGAAATGAAAAGTGCAGTTGAGTTTTTCAGTAGTAGCAATGGGTGAATTATGGGGAAGTTGAGTGAAATAAAATTGGCAAGAATGTGCGGAAAACTTTGTCAATAAACAGAAAAGCACTAATTTCGCAAATGATTATCTGTGTATAGTAAAATTTCAAGGATAAACCAACAAAGTTCTCTATGGCTATATCAAAAACAAGGAATCTTTTAGTCGATGTGGCTCGCCAGCTATTTGCACGAAACGGAGTGGACGACACTACAATGAATGACATCGCGCTGGCTTCAAAAAAAGGACGACGCACGCTATACACTTATTTCAAAAGTAAAGAAGACATTTATTGTGCTGTTATCGAGTCGGAACTCGACCGTCTGTCACAGGAGATGAAGAAAGTGGCAGTGAAAGACATTTCGCCCGATGAAAAAATCCTGGAACTAATCTATGCCAGGCTGAACATTGTGAAAGAACTGGTCTATCGCAACGGCACACTGAGGGCATCTTTTTTCCGTGACATCTGGACGGTGGAAGCTTGCCGGAAGAATTTCGATAAACACATGATTCAGCTCTATCGCGATGTGCTGAACGAAGGCAATGAGAAAGGTGTCTTTCGCATAGAAAACATAAATCTTGTGGCTGACATTCTTCACTATTCCATCAAAGGTATCGAGATTCCTTATATCCGAGGTCTCATCGGGACAAGTATTCCGGAGGACGAAAGCAAACGCTGTGTGATGAAACTTGTGTTTGGGGCATTGGGAAAAACGTAATGAAGCATAACAATCATAAATTTAAATACTAAAACTATGGGTTTACTTACAGGAAAAACAGCAATTATCACTGGAGCCGCACGCGGCATTGGTAAGGCGATTGCATTGAAATTTGCTTCTGAAGGAGCAAACATTGCATTTACAGACTTGGTTATCGATGAGAATGGACAAAACACAGAGAAGGAAATTGCAGCCTTCGGTGTGAAAGTGAAAGGCTATGCTTCAAACGCTGCCAACTTTGAAGAGACTGAAAAGGTGGTGAATCAAATCAAAGAAGATTTTGGTTCGGTGGACATATTGGTAAACAATGCCGGCATTACAAAAGACGGACTGATGATGCGTATGAGCGAGGCTCAGTGGGATGCAGTCATTGCTGTCAATTTGAAATCTGCTTTCAACTTCATTCATGCTTGCACACCCATCATGATGCGTCAGAAAGCGGGAAGCATCATCAACATGGCTTCCGTTGTGGGTGTACATGGCAATGCCGGACAGTGTAACTATTCGGCTTCAAAAGCCGGTATGATTGGTTTGGCTAAATCCATAGCTCAAGAATTAGGCTCACGTGGCATTCGTGCTAACGCCATCGCTCCGGGATTTATCATTACTGACATGACGGCCAAGCTGTCTGACGAAGTGAAGGCCGAATGGAGCAAGAAGATTCCTCTCCGTCGTGGTGGTACGCCTGAAGATGTGGCCAATGTGGCTACGTTCCTGGCTTCGGACATGTCGTCTTACGTCAGCGGACAAGTGATTCAGGTGGATGGCGGCATGAACATGTGATGAACGGATGGAAGTCATCTACGAAGACAATCACATCATCGTCGTCAACAAGACCAGCTCGGAAATTGTCCAGGGCGACAAAACGGGTGACACTCCGCTCTCGGAAATGGTGAAACGGTATTTAAAAGAGAAGTACAACAAACCGGGAAACGTGTTTGTGGGTGTCGCCCACCGGCTCGACCGTCCTGTGAGCGGGCTTGTGGTGCTTGCCAAAACGAGTAAAGCCCTTGCACGTCTGAATGATATGTTCAAGAACGGCGAAGTGCATAAAACGTATTGGGCTATCGTGAAAAACTGTCCGCCTGAAACGGAGGGAACGTTGGTGCATTATCTGGTGCGTAATGAGAAGCAAAATAAGTCATACGCTTATGACCATGAGAAGCCGGGTGCAAAAAAAGCCATCCTTCATTACAAGCTCATCGGTCATTCGGACAATTATTATTTGCTCGAAGTAGACTTGAAAACAGGACGCCATCATCAGATACGCTGTCAGTTGGCCAAGGCTGGATGCCCCATCAAAGGCGACCTGAAGTATGGCTTCCCTCGTTCGAATCCAGACGGGAGCATCAGCCTTCATGCGCGTCACGTGAGTTTCATTCATCCGGTGTCGAAGAAGCTGATTGATGTGGAGGCACCATTGCCTGAGGATAGTCTTTGGAACTATTTCCGCTAATAGAAGTGCATCTTAAAAGTTTGTTTGGTCGACTTTTGGGATGCACTTCAAATTTTTAATGCTACACAAAGCTTTCTATTATGGGTTATAAAGTGCATGTAAAGATAGGTCTGCAAAAGAGTATAGGTTGTTAATTTGTAGAGTATTTCAAACAATCTATAGAAAATGTAATTTCAAAAGTTTGCTATTTTCCATAAAAAGACTACCTTTGCACGCGAAAATAAGGATGGTTCCGTAGCTCAGCTGGATAGAGCAACGCCCTTCTAAGGCGTGGGTC
>CAZOKL010000143.1:0-3638 GCA_964580305.1 uncultured Bacteroides sp. | reverse complement strand
ATAGTCAGCGGTTTCTATGTGGAGCGTATCGGACTCGAACCGATCACCTTAACACTGCCAGTGTTACGCTCTAGCCAGATGAGCTAACGCCCCAGTTTCAATTTGTGCTGCAAAGATATACAGAGATTCAATATGGGCAAGCGTTTTACTTGATTTTTTTTAGTCTTCAGCCACGGCTTTTTCATTTAAGCTTTGAAAAAGCCATGTACTAAAGCAACGCTTTACCGCATTTTCCCAAACATAGACATTGAAGCCATGAAGGATTATCTGTATTTGCCGGTATGTTCCCCATAGTGCCCACGTTTCAAAAAAGCCTTCCCTATTATTACAACATCTCATCAAACATGGATGTGCTCAGGTATTTTTCAGCACGGTCTGGGAATATTACGACGATGTTGCCTGACGCTATTTTATCGGCTGTTCGGATGGCTGCCAGCATGGCTGCTCCACTACTCATGCCGACAAAGATACCTTCGCAGGCAATAATTCGTCGCGCCATGTTTATAGCCTCTTCACTCTCTATCATTTCCTGAATATCTATTTGAGTCGGGTCGTAAATGTCCGGTACAATGGCCTCTTCCATGTTCTTCAATCCCTGTATGTAATGTCCTTTGATAGGATGTGCACAGACTGTTTTAATGCTCGGTTTCATCATTCGTAAGAAGCGGGAAAGCCCCATGATTGTACCTGATGTACCGAGTGAGCAGACCAGATAGTCTATGTTGCCATGCATTTGCTGCCAGATTTCCAGTGCTGTACTTTCATAATGTGCCTGATAGTTGCAAGCATTTGAGAACTGATCCGGCATGAAATATTTGTCGGGATTCTCCTTGACCAATTTGCGTGCCAAACGTATGGCGCCGTCCGTGCCTTCTTCTGCTGGCGTAAGAATAACTTTGCCACCGTATGAACGGATAATTTTCCGTCGCTCTATGGATACGGCACTGCTCATGACAATTTCTACTGGATATCCTTTGACAACGCCTATGATGGCTAGTCCGATACCTGTGTTACCCGAAGTCGGTTCAATGATGGTCTTGCCATGGTAGAGCGACCCGTTTCGCTCAGCTTCTTCTATCATTTTCAAAGCAATGCGATCTTTAATGCTTCCTGTTGGGTTAAATCCTTCCAATTTGGCATAGATGGAGACGTTGGGATTGGGAGAAAGACGATTTATCCTTACCATTGGAGTATTACCGATGGTTTCCAGAATATTGTTGTATGTCATGTTGTATTTTGTATGTATTAGTTAAATCAATGCTGGCAAATATATGCATTAAACATGAGATTCAAACAGTTTGATAGTTAAAACTGCACATTCAGCATTAAAATTAGCCAACTAAATCATCCTTAAAGCATTGTGAATTAGTTGGCTTTTTTTATATCTTTGTCCTTAGAACTGAACAAAAAAGGGAATAAAATGAAACGTATTTCGTTGACCATAAGTATATTGGCAATAGTTTTATCCGTTGTAAAAGCACAACCAAAACTCTCCTTTGACAATGAAAAGTGTGATTTCGGAACCATTATGTGGAAACAGCCGGCCACGGCCAAATTTGTAATAACCAACACGGGCAATAAGCCTTTGTTGATTCATAATGTGGAAACCTCCTGTGGGTGTGTGGTGTCAGCGTGGTCAAAGAAGCCCATTCGTCCTAATCAGCAGACTGTAATTGAAGCCACTTATGACGCACGTATGTTGGGACATTTTCACAAATTTGTCCGCATTTACTCCAATGCAACGGACAAGCCTGTTGATCTATCCATGATAGGCATGGTCAGTTCGACGTTAGTAGACTATTCTCGTAATTATCCAATTCAGATCGGCAGCATCCATTTAGACAGCGACCACATTGAATTTGCCGATGCAAATAAGGGAGACAATCCTGTGTTTGAACTAAAGGTGGCCAATGGCTCATCAAAAGACTATGCACCAGTGTTGATGCACCTGCCCTCTTACGTAGAAGCCAAAGCCATCCCTGAGAGACTTGCTCCGAAAGAAACGGGTGTCATTCGTCTCACATTCCATAGTGACAAAGCACCATTCTTCGGCATAAACCGCACAACGGTATATCTGTCCCGTTATCCAGGCGACACAGTGGGTGAGGACAATCAACTTGAACTGATTTCTACACTGCTTCCCGACTTCTCTGATTTGTCCACACAGCAGAAGGCATTGGCTCCGTCTATCCATTTATCGACACAGACGCTCGACTTGGGTGTTATAGGTGACAAGAAAAAGTTGAAAGAAGATGTCACTATCACCAACACCGGACACTCTGACTTAGTTCTTCGAGACTTGCAGGTGACCAGTCCGGCCCTGAATGTCAGCTTGAAAAAGCAGACGGTGGCTCCAGGAAAATCGGTAAAACTTTCCATTACGGTCAATGACAAGTATCTGCATGACCACTATGCAGCGGAACATGCCCCCCGGGTGCTGATGATTACCAATGACCCGAAACATCCGAAAGCTGAAATCAAAATAAACGTGACACAATGAACCGTCAGTAGTGTGTCATCAAATCACCCTCTAAACCTTAGCGTATGGAACATCTTGAGAATAATGAAGCATACAAGGGCCTGACTGTGAACAAAGGCATCGAGCAACCCTCGACCGTGAGTCCATACTTGAAAGCACATCATCGGCCGAAGCGTCGAGAACTGAGCGCTTCCGACTATGTGGAAGGCATACTGAAAGGAGATGTAACGATATTGAGCCGCGCTGTAACCTTAGTGGAAAGTGTACGTATGGAACATCAGGCTGTGGCACAAGAAGTTATCGAGAAATGTCTCCCTCATTCAGGAAATTCCATACGGGTGGGTATCAGTGGGGTGCCGGGTGCCGGAAAAAGCACTTCAATTGATGTGTTTGGGCTGCATGTCTTGGAACAAGGCGGAAAACTGGCCGTGTTGGCCATTGACCCGAGCAGCGAACGGAGCAAAGGGAGCATCCTTGGCGACAAGACCCGCATGGAGAAACTCTCCGTGCATCCCAACTCCTTTATACGACCTAGCCCTTCGGCCGGCTCATTAGGAGGAGTGGCACGCAAAACACGCGAAACCATCATTCTGTGTGAAGCTGCAGGGTTTGACAAAATCTTTGTGGAAACGGTGGGTGTCGGACAAAGCGAGACTGCCGTACATTCGATGGTGGATTTTTTCCTGCTGATTCAGCTTGCTGGGACGGGTGACGAACTACAAGGCATCAAGCGAGGCATCATGGAGATGGCTGACGGCATTGTCATTAACAAGGCTGATGGTAATAACATTGAAAAAGCAAAACTGGCTGCAACCCATTTCCGTAACGCCCTGCGCCTGTTTCCCATGCCAGAAAGCGGATGGACTCCACAAGTGCTGACCTATTCCGGCTTATACGGCATCGGCATCAAAGAAATATGGCAGATGATATATGACTACGTCGCTTTCGTGAAACGCAACGGATATTTTGAATACCGTCGCAAGGAACAAGCGAAGTATCGGATGTATGAAACCATCCATGAGCATTTGCGCAACAGTTTCTACAACAACGCAAAAATCGCCGACATGCTTCCCCAAAAGGAACTGGCCGTTTTGAACGGAGAACTCACGTCATTCATGGCAGCCAAACAACTTCTGGATGCCTATTTCACAGAAATAAA
>CAZOKL010000142.1:2154-4079 GCA_964580305.1 uncultured Bacteroides sp. | reverse complement strand
TCATCCCAAGTAACACTAAAGCCCGCATTGGCCGCCTCTGATTCATTCAAGGTCACCGTACTTGTATAGCTGTAATCACCGGCAGAGGAATCATTATAGTTCGGATAAGTCACCTTCGTGACGCGGGTCTGGGTCAGCACACTGCTGCTGATATACGGCATCCGAAGCTCACTGTCGTTGTTCATCACGGAAGAATATTCGTCAAGCACCAGATACTGATAGCGCTGCATGTCGGCTGAAAGTTCCAGGTCAAACCAGTCATAGATGGCGAAGTTGGCCTCCAGCTCCACGGCATCGCTCGGGTCCAGGCTGCCCAGCACACCCACCTTCACATTCACCTTGTAATAGTGGTTGCGCTCCAGCGTGGCAAGCACATCCGAACTTCCGGTGATGGGCACGCGATAATAGTAGTTGGCAGCCTGTTGTGAGCCGTCATCTGAAGTTATAGACCAAGGCACGCAAAGCATGAGATACGTGTCCTGACGGTCGGTCGTTTCCTCCGGGTTCGGATAGGAATAGAGAGGCACATGCGAATAAGTTCCGTCAGTCTCCGTATATGTGCGAGAGATTCGGTCCACATAGTCATCCGAGGTCACGGCATAGTCACCGGCCAGGTTTGTGCTCTTCACGCCATAGACCATCGCGACATTCATACCCGTGAGTATCGGCGTGTAAGTAACGCCGTTTGACTCGATAGAACTATCCACCGTGGGGAAGAGCGCCACCTTGGCCATCGCACGGGTGAGCTGCACCGTGCCCGGCGTCGTTTTGGAGAGGGTCACGCTGGCCCCGCCGTCCATCAGGAGCGATTCTTCTATGCTGTCATCTTTTTCCCACTCCGTGGTGACAGTCTTGTCCTTCAGGTCGGCAAGGGTCATCCCAAGGGCAGTGTCATCGGCGACATCGGTATAGTAACTGCGTCCGTTGGCTATTACATAGATATAATAGGAGTTGTCAAAGCTCACTTTGTCGTTGTCGAGCTTCACACGCAGCTGTGTGTCTGTCGGCACAAGGCCGGTCTGGGCATAGATGCACGTGCCGCTGCCGTCTGATGCGAAGAAAAACACATCGGCCGAGGTCACTGTGTTTTCATTGTAATCATCCTCGCCGACCGAACGCGATTGCTGCACGGCCGTGGTCTCCAGGTTCAGCAGCAAGGTGTTCTCGTCGCCCGTCCATGAGGCGTTGTCCAAATCTTCCTGGCAGGCACACAAGCAGCCCAGTGCAACGAGCATCATGCAGGCTATGTTGTAGAATGTATGTTTCATAGTGTTTATCTGCTTTGAAGTAATGTAAATCGGTTAATGGCATCCTGGCTTCCTTCGCTGTTAGTCAGATCAAGCTCGTAGGTATTTCCGGCAATGACGGCAAAGACGCGCAATGTGGCTGTGTGAGGCTCATCAGAAGTCGGGTCGACGACTTTAATCTTGATGGACTGCTCCACAGGATTGCCTCCAGACCAAGCGTTGCCCGAATTGATGCCGTCCACAAACTCAAAATCATTGACATCGCCCTCCAACGTGGCAACCCAGGTTGCGCCACTGGGTGTCATAATGGTGAACTTCAGTTCGGCGGTCACATCCGGATTCAGATGAACCGTATTATTTTCCAGTAAGGAAAGATATGTTCCATCCGTCCATCCGTCGCTGGTGTAGCTGAGATTGTCGGTGAAGTCAACGTTCACCTCGTGGTCTTCCCACTCCACAATTTCATAGTTCAGCTTCCAGTCATTCTCCTTCAGCGTGATGGTGATGTTCAGCATCTCGTTGCGAGAGATCTGGCTTATGCTTTCGTCTTCGTCCGCCAGACTCAATGTCTTGGTCTGATTGTTCCATGTTGCTTGCAGCACATATCCGTCTGTCGACGCACTTTCATAGAAATAGCCCGCGGGGGTGCTGGCGGTGGCATCTGCCGACACAGAAACA
>CAZOKL010000142.1:0-2054 GCA_964580305.1 uncultured Bacteroides sp. | reverse complement strand
TCAAAGTTTCCGCCGAAACTCTGCTCGTTGGCAATGGCATAGAAGTCATACGTGCGCTCGGCATAGAGGTCGCCAAACGTCACCTTGTGGGTCGTGTTGTTCAGCTCATCGCCGGTAAATTCATGCGTATAGTTAAACCGCACTTCGCCCGTCTCCGAGTCGGCCACGATGACGCGCAGGTGCTTCATGCCTTCGCCTTCGTCAATGCTTTCCGAGTCAGTGCCGTTGGCACGCGTGGTGAACGTGAGCGTCACACTGGCCGTGTCGGACGATGAGGCATAGTCTTCCTTGATGCAGGAGGTCAGGCAGCAGGCCAGCGACAGGAGCATCATGCCGGTGTGTTTCAATAGTTTCTTCTTCATAAAGCTTGTTCCTTTCTGCTTTTATGGTTATTCCCAGCCGGGGGTGATGTCCTCGACAGTCCAGGCCGGTAGTTTGATTTCAATGTTTGTCTGATTGAAGTTGATGGCGATGGGAAGGTAGGCTTCCTGACGTGTCACGTCGATGTTGTCGGCGTTGTCCACAATGTAGTCATACAGCGGGCTTTCCACCAGCAACTCACCGTCCGAACCGAGCAGACGCAACACGTGCTGACAGCGGTCGGGGTCAAGCACGCCACCGGTGTCCATGCGGAACAACACCAGGTCGTCCGTGCGGTAGCAGCTGAGTTCGTCGTCCCAGACGAGTTCGGGATAGATGCTTCCCTTCTCGGACTCGTTGATTTCATTGTTGAAGGTCGTCTGGGCATTGGAGTTCTCAATCACCAGACTGACGGGGATGTCGGATGTCAGTCCGTTCACTTCCACATACACGTCGATGTGGGAGCTGTAGAGTGTCACCGTGTCACGATACATCACACCCTCGCCACCGGGCACATAGAATTCCTTTTGCCCCAGGTAGTTGTGGTCATGGTTCGTCACGGTCAGGCCTTCGCCCCAGGCAGGGCTCTGGATGCAGATGTCGTCAAAGCTCGTTGAGCTGAGGTTCACCACCTCCGTGTTGTCATAGGCATTGCCCAAGGCCACCACCTTGTAACGATGCCCCGCGGGGAGCTTGAACGACGGCTTGGCGGAAAAGTTTGAAAGTTCGTCCTGACTGTACTGACGGCTACCTTGCAGGTGACCGTCCTCATTGAAAACATACAGGTCTACCTTACTCATATACTGATAAAGCACATCCGTATTGCCATCCGCCAAATACTGGAAATAGATGGTCACATTGTCGCAATCATCATAATCCTCTTTTATACAACTGGTCGTCAGGACGGGTACGGCCAGCAACAGTAGTAGTTCTTTTATATGTTTCATCACTTCGCACGGTTTTGTTAAACTGTATGTTCCTTTCTTCTTTGCCCTATCAAAAAGGAAAAGAGAGTGATTTTTATCAGCCCCGGCAGGCGCTCTGTTGCCCGCCGGGGCCGGAGTTTGTGTTTTCTTTCAGCTTTTAGTGCCGGGAAAGGGCTTTTATTCTTCTACCCATTCGCCGGTAATGTTCGTAACAGTCCATTTAGCTTCTTGAACTGTCACATTAACGCCCCAAAGCGTGTTGCCTTCTTCGTCGGCAATGATATTGTTGTCGGCCAACTGAACACTCGTAATGCGATAAATTGTGCCGGCTTCAAACTCGAATGCTTCATTATTGTTATAAGACTTGATAATCGCATAACGGGGTTCTGCCACCTCTTCTGCACTACCGGTAGCATTCTCAAAATAAATCTTCACAAGCGGCATCTGGAGCGTACCGTTGGGATAGAAGTTGAAGGCGTATGCCTGTGTCACTCCATCAGCCTCGGCAGGCCATACAACACCTGATTGCAAGAAACTTGCAGATGGAATTGCTTCCCACAAAATCGGGGCGGGGATATAGCCTTCTTCACCTTCTGTTCCTACGGCAGGATAGTGATAGTCTGTCACTGCGGTTGCTCCACCTGTAACCTTAATCTTGTCCAGATAGATGCCGTCAATGGTCAACGTCTCATATTTGCAGGCGTCCGTATTATCAACGTGAGTGATTCCGGAAATCTCCAGACGGGCCACAGGAATCTCCATAGCCAC
>CAZOKL010000141.1:0-4161 GCA_964580305.1 uncultured Bacteroides sp. | reverse complement strand
ATTTCTACTGAATTCAGGCGGTTATTCCACAGATTCTCCGTAAGTTTGTTTTCGCTATGCCAGAACGCTACTACATCAACGATCCAGAACTGGGCACGGTCTACGTCCGCCTGAATGCACGTGCCCGGCACTTTATCCTGCGCATCCTGCCAGACGGCACTGTCACAGTCACCGCCCCTCCGGGCGTGAGTGAACAGCAGTTGCAGAAGTTTGTCACCAAAAACCGGCAAGAAGCCAAGACATACCTGCAACGACTCGACGTGCACACCATCGACTGGAACTACGTCATTGACACGCTTTTCATCCATTTCACCGTTGAACGCGGGGGAAGCGCCGGCTTTCAGTTGCGCCGGCAAGGACGTGACGTCACCCTGCTGTGCCCGCCCAACACAGATTTCCAGGACAAGCAACTCTGGCTGAAGCACATTGTTGAGGAAGCCTTGCGCACACGTGCCAAGGAGGTGCTCCCGGAGCGCATCGCCCGACTGTCGGCACAAGCGGGACTGCCCTTCCGCAGCCTGAAGATAAACACCAGTAAGGGGCGTTGGGGGAGTTGCTCAACACGGGGCGACATCAACCTGTCATGCTCGCTGATGCTGCTGCCTGAACACCTAGTCGACTACGTCATCCTGCACGAACTGTGCCACACGGTGGAGATGAATCACAGTCCGCGCTTCTGGGCCTTGCTCGACCGCTTCACGGGCGACTCACACGCCTTGCGCGAAGAGTTGGCCCGGCATCACACATTTACGACATGAATCAACCCCGACCCATCAAAAAACAATCGATATGCCCATCATCAGAATAGACTCGCTGTCACACCCCGGCGTGGAGGTATTCGCCCGCCTGACCGAAGCCCAGCTGCGTAACCGGCTCGAACCGGACAAGGGCGTGTTCATTGCCGAAAGCCCAAAAGTCATCCAAGTGGCCCTCCGGGCAGGCCTCGAACCGCTGGCCCTGCTGTGCGAAGAGAAGCACATCACGGGCAGTGCGGCAGCACTCATTGCCCAATGCGGAGATGTGCCTGTCTACACGGAAAGCCGTGAACTGCTCGCCTCGCTCACGGGCTACGTGCTGACGCGCGGCGTGCTGTGTGCCATGCGTCGCCCGATGCCTCCCCGTGTGGACGACATCTGCCGGGATGCACGGCGCATTGCCGTCATCGAAGGTGTGACGGACACGACCAACATTGGCGCCATCTTCCGCTCGGCAGCGGCGCTGGGCATCGACGCCGTGCTGCTCACCGCCGACTCGTGCGACCCGCTCAACCGCCGTGCCGTGCGGGTATCAATGGGTTCGGTGTTTCTCGTCCCGTGGACATGGATGGACAAACCGATAAGCAGTCTGCACGAGCTGGGATTCCGCACGGCAGCCATGGCACTCACCCACCGCTCCACCCCACTGGACGACCCACGGCTGGCGCGTGAAGAACGGCTGGCCATCGTGCTGGGCACGGAAGGCGACGGTCTGCCCTGCAACACGATTGCCGAGGCCGACTACGTCGTACGCATCCCCATGGCTCACGGCGTGGATTCACTCAATGTGGCAGCCGCCTCGGCCGTGGCGTTCTGGGAATTACGGACAAGAAAGAATTTGGAAAGTTCACTTTGATTTGATTGAATAATCCTTCACAAAGGTATTGTTCACTGCCTTCAGGCAGCGACGGGCATAGAAGAAGGACAATGCAAAGATGACAAGTGCCGAAGCGATGCCCACACAGAGCGGGACTATGCCGCCAACGAGGTCGACCAAACAGGCATCAGCATAGTCAGAATGAAGCAGGGCAACTCCCAGCGAATTGTTTATGAAATGACAGAGTATGCCGGGCAAAAGACTCCCCGTGCGATAGTAGAGCCAACCCAGAAGCAAACCCAACAGAGTTGCAAAAATTACCTGCGCCGGATTAATATGGAACACACCGAATATCAAGGCCGACCACACAATCATGGCGCATGGGCCATGCCCTGCACGATGCAAGCAGTTCATCACAGCTCCGCGGAAAAGCAATTCCTCCACGAAAGGAGCACCGACGGCAATGGCCAACACACCCCACACATTGTGGCTCATGTCCAGGAATGTATTTTCCATCCAGTTAGGAAGGTCTATCCACTCATTGAACGCATTGAGCACAAACATGGCCGAAAGCACCAGCGGAATGCACACCAGCAACATGCGGAGAGGAACTTCCGTAAAGGAACGCACCCCAAAGCGCACGTCTTTCCAGAAAAGCAGATGGGCAATCATCAGTATGTTTGAGAGCAACACCGAGAGACTCTGCGTCGCCGGAGTGGTCAAAGTCATCGGGTTGGGCACATCATGCACAAGATTCCAAAATATGAAAGGCAATGTCGCCACAAACTGGCAAACAACGTAGAGTAAAACGAGAAATAAGGCTTTTTTCATAGTGACTATGTTGTTTAAGGATTGTCTTCCTGGCGGGGCAAGAGCAAGCGTTCCACCTCCTGGGCGTCGCAGGCAAGCTGCTCCGTCAACGCCTCCAACGTGTCGAACTTCTGCTCGTTGCGGATGCGTTGCACGAAAGCGATGCGCATGTGTGCACCGTAAATGTCTTCAGCAAAATGCAAGATGTGTACTTCCACCGAACGCCGTCTGCCATTGTCGACAGTGGGACGGATGCCGATGTTGAGCATGCCGGCATAAGTCTGTCCGCACACTGACACGCGCACGGCATAAACGCCATCAGCAGGAATCAATTTGCCGGCTTTTTCCACATGCAGGTTGGCCGTGGGGAAGCCAAGTTTGCGCCCCACCTTGAAGCCATTGACCACCGTGCCCTCCAGATAATATTCATAGCCCAAACAGTGCGTGGCTATTGTCACTTCACCTCCGCATAAGAAACGTCGGATGGCCGACGAACTCACAGTGACTCCATTGACCACACAAGCCTCGGCATGCACCACCCGCATGCCTATTTCCTCACCATAGCGGCGATAGTCTTCGAAGCCTTCACTACGATTGTGTCCGAAGCGATGATCGTAGCCAATCACAAGCGTGTCGACGTGCAACTGGTGTTGCAACACTTCGACCATAAACTCCCGTGCCGTGTATTGCGAAAGCTCCATCGTGAAGGAAAGTTCCACGATGCGGCTCACTCCCTGTGCTTCCAGCATCCGATGTTTCTCCTCCAGCGTGGTAAGCAAAGGCATCTGAAAACCGGGCTGCATCACCATGCGCGGATGTACTGGGAAAGTGATAATGACCGAAGTCAATCCACGTTCACGGGCTATCTGCTTCACACAGCTTATCAGGAACTGGTGTCCCCGATGCACCCCGTCAAAAAACCCTATCGTGGCAACACATGGCAAAGCATTCATAGACATAAGAAAATGTTATAAAGAGGAAATCCAATCAGTCCCGGTCTCCACTCGGAACGTCTGCCATCCCAGCAAACGAGCAGCCTCGCAGTTGGCGGCCGAGTCATCAATCAACATTGTTTCATGGGGAAATATGCCCGCGCGACATGCCAGCGACTGGAAAATGCGTGCATCGGGCTTGCACAAGTGCATTTCAAAAGAAAGAAATATATCATCAAAATAATCGCTCACCCAAAGTCCTCCCTGCGCAAACATCGGCAGAGCAGCCTTCCAGTGAAGCGTATTCGTATTGCTCAATAAATAGACCTTATACCGATTGCGTAGTTCCAAAAGTTTATCCAACTTGGGCCGGGCTATTGCCACCAGCATGGCATCCCACGCCTTCACAATCTGCTCATCACTCACCGACTTTCCAGCATCATGACGCACTGACTGGCAGAACACCTCTGAGGATATGTTTCCTAATTCGAAGTCACGGAACACTCCCTGCTGTTTATACTTATCCACCAATGTCTCGGCTGCGAAACCCAACGCCCGAAAAGCATCCACACAACGCTCAATGTCAATGTCTATCAAAACGCCTCCAAAATCAAAAACAAGGTTCTTTATGTTGTCGTTCATGAATAGTGTAATGGTCTCTTTATTATAATTTTGCCTGCAAAGGTATGAAAAAAAGCTGTCTCAGGCACTTACATCCTACTTTTTTCAAACAAGGTCTTGCACAGTTCGAGCCAAATCGCTACTTTTGCAGCGAAATAATCACATTTCACCGGACTTGTAGCTCAGTTGGTTAGAGCAACAGACTCATAATCTGGAGGTCCCAGGT
>CAZOKL010000140.1:0-4213 GCA_964580305.1 uncultured Bacteroides sp. | reverse complement strand
TCCTCGTTGAAGAAAAAATCTTCTTTACTAGGATAATCCGGCCAGATATCCTCGATGCTTTCATATATCTCGCCTTCATCTTCCATCTCCTGCAAATTCTCAATAACTTCGAGAGGAGCTCCCGAACGTATCGCATAATCAATCAACTCGTCCTTTGTTGCTGGCCAAGGCGCATCTTCCAATTTCGATGCTAGTTCTAGTGTCCAATACATAGCTTTACATTTTTAATTGTCTATAATGCGGCGCAAAAATATAACAAATATCATCATTTGCAAGACTTTTGCCAGATAATTTCGTGTTCTCCGTCCAAATTGTTCAGTTTACGAGATAAGACAAACAAATAATCGGACAAACGGTTCACATAGGCCACCAGATTGTCATCCATCACCACCCCTGTCTTTCCGAGTTCCAATATACAACGCTCTGCACGACGGCACACAGTGCGACACACATGACACACGGCAGCGCCCCGCGTACCTCCCGGAAGAATGAACAGACGCAAGGGAGGAAGCCCCTCATCAATCACATCAATGGCACGCTCCATGGTTTCCACATCTTCAGAATGAATGATGCTCTGCGGACGCAGCTCCTTATATTCTTGATCTGTTGCTAAATAAGAGCCAACAGAGAAAAGCTTATGCTGCACTTGAAAAAGAAACTCCCGATCAGCCTCATCAGCCACATAAGTTATCAGCAGACCGATAAGGGCGTTCAACTCATCCACTGTTCCGTAAGCCTCAAGCCGAGGATGAGTTTTAGGCACTCTGACTCCGCCTACGAGGCTAGTCATTCCTTTGTCACCGGTTTTGGTGTATACGTTGCTTTTCTTCATACATTTATTTTTAAAAGTGATGCGAAGCTGCTGGCCGGCCAACACTCCACAACTAAAACATCATTCTATAATTCCGGCGCGGACGGTCACGATCGAAGAACACCAACCCCACATCATAAAGGTCAAACGTAATACCCGTACGGATGGCATCCTGTTCTACGGTTCGCCACCAGGCTGACCGTTCCTTTCGTGCATGGATGTCCTTGAAGACGAAAACTGAACGAGTGCCGACCAAAGGTAACGCAGCTTCATAGATGTCGGCATAGGCATACGGGTGAGTGACATAAAGAAAATCGAGCGGCACATCGGGTGACAAGATTTGCGTCAACATATCGGTCGTGAAATGTTCCGCCTCTTCTCTCACAGCACAGAGAAGCATCTGCTGCCGGGCCATTGACATGCATTTCAGGCTCTGTCCTTCGTCGGGTCCCACCTCGATGATGTTCTTCGGATGAAGATAGTTCACCAGACGGAAAAGGAGTTTGTTCACCCGTGCATAGTGAGGGCCGGAAAGGCGTTCAATCATACGATAAGCATAATAGGGGCGACGCTCCCGAAAGACATCAGACTGCAATGCATATATATAAGGTGAATGCACACCAAAGCCCAAGCTCTGACGCAGGCGACACATCGTGACGTATATCCTAAGCAATGACGGCATATTCAAACCCGAAAAGTTTTCGCAAACATAAATAAAAAAAGCGTTGCACCCAAAACGGAGCACAACGCTTTCTTTTCTATCTTTCAAAAGACATTATTTCACAATGCTTTGGAAATCTGCATTAGTTGCATACTTGGCAAACTCCAGGTCATTGGCTGCCTTCTGAGCCAAAGAGGGCTCTTTCGAAACGGCTGTCTGCAAGTTGGTGATAACCATGTTTGTATTGTTCGTGCGTGCACCCAAGATGGCAGACAGATATGCGGTGTAGGCATCCGGATTCTCCACGCCGTCGAGCGTAGACTTTGCACGGTTATAATCCTTGGTCAGGATTTGAGCCAGAGCCGCGCTGTTGGTCTTCGTGTCACCGAAAGCAGCAACAGCTTGCTCGTATTGCCCTGTACTGATGTAATAGTTGCCCAAGGCTTCATTGAACATGGCAGCACCTGCGCCCTTGCCCAAATAGGTTTGAGCAGTGGCCTTGTCTCCTTCAATTAAGGAAATCAAGCTCATGTTGGTGTTGGCCTCTTCAGAAGAGGCTTTTTTCTGCATTGCCGTCGCAAAGTAGCTTTTAGCTTGGTCATAGTTACCAGCCTTGTAAGCCAGTGCACCCAAGTTATTGTAAGCACGGTAGTCTGACGGATAGTTTTGAATGGTAACTTTGTAAATGGCTTCTTTCTCTGCATCGGTGTCCACCAATGTGGCGGCATAGAGAAGTTCTTCGACACTCAACACCGACGGAACACTCTCAAATGCAGCCAGAATCTCGTCATCGGAACGGCCTATCAACTGATAGTTCAACGTCAGGCGTGCACGACGCAGTTGCGGGAGAATCTCGTCGGCAAGGTTCTTGTAGACAGAAGAGATGTTTTTGATTTCAGCTTCTCTCTGTTCCGGATCTTGATACATGGAGAGCACACGAAGAATCAAATCCTTATCTTGGATGTTTGAGTTGGCAACCAGTTCCCGGAAACCTACCCAGTCTTGGGCCGTGTATTTGGCATCGACATTGGTCGTGATTTCGTCTTTCTTCAGTTGTTTGTTCACATAGTCCTCTGTGTTCTTCTGACGCTGTGCGGCAAGTTTATCATTCAACCCAAAGCCACCATCAGGTGAAGCATAAGCTGAAACTTCAATGCTTTCCATCAATTTGCCTTTTTGGTCAGCATTGACATCTTTCACAAATTGATTGAAAGCCATTATAGAATCCGACTTCAATTCGCTGGAACGCAAGTTGGCCTGCTGAATCAAGAACATAATGTTGGCACTCTTGGCTTGCTTGATGACACGCTGGAAGGCATCTTCGGCATCTGTAAGGTTAGCGCTGGCCAATGTGTTCTTCAACAACTCGGAAGTAGCAATCACACCATCGGCCACTTTCACATCCGGGATGGTCACTTTCTTTCCTTTCGAACCCACTGTGGCATCAAACTCCAGATACAGTTCCGACTTGGCCATTTCGGGAACATAATCAAAAGAAGCCGGCATCGTGTAGTTGCCACCAACTTTGTAATAGACGGTCTGATTGTTGCCCTGCACTTTCTCACCTTGGAAAGTCATGGACTCACCTCTGGCTTCACCACCATCCCAACGGAGCACCGGGGTAACGGTCACCACAGCCTTTTTCTTAAAATACTTTTCAGGGAACTTACCGTTGATGGTGACATCAACTTTACCCCCCACGGCCTCAAGGACTTGAGGCGTCGTCGTGAAATAGTCGGATGACAATTCACCCATTTTGCTGCTACATGACGAGAGCGCAAAAACCAATACCATTAGACATGGCAGAAATGGCAAATAAAGTCTTTTAATCATAGCACTTAAAATAATAATTATTTAGATGAAATCTTACAGTAAGTTCTGCAAAGATAGAAATTTCAAGCAAAACGGAATAAGGAACTATCAGTATTTTCCATCCAATCACAACCTTTTATTAATAAAAAAACTTAGAACCTGTTTAATTTTGTTCAGCGAGACTTCTCGCAAAACGTTTATTTCTCGTTTTCTTCATATAAAACATACACATTAGTATAGTTTTGCAGAAGTTTCCAGGCATAAGTACGTTGGCATTCATGGATAATAAACCAAATATTGCTTCTTCCGAACAAGGATTTAATTGTTGTAGATTTCATAATTTTAGAGATTAAAATCCAATATCTTGATAGCAATTTGTGCGCAAGCTTCAGCGTCAGCTAACGCATGATGATGATTAGTTAAATCATAACCACAGTGTTTCGCGACAGTTTGCAATTGGTGATTGGGAAGTTTATTGCCCCAAAAAGCTCTCGAAGCCCTGCAAGTACAGTAAAACACGTAATTAGGATAGGGCAATCCGTAAGCATGAAAGACAGCCTTCAAGCAACTTTCATCAAATGGGCTATTGTGTGCCACCAATGGCAGCTCTCCTACAAGCAGACTGACTTTTGCCCATACTTCAGGGAAATCGGGCGCAAATTGAGTAGAATCAACCGTCAAGCCGTGGACTTGCGTGTTCCAATATGAGTAATAATTGGGCACAGGGCGAATAAGGCTATAAAACTTGTCTACAATCTCGTTATCCTTTACGACAACAACTCCAACACTGCACACGCTGGAACGATATTGATTGGCGGTTTCAAAGTCTATTGCCACAAAACTTTTCATTTTGATTCCCTGTGTTTTATTTGTCAGTCAGCCGTTTATTTTCTCTATCCAATATTTCACTCTTTTAGAAACTTCGCTTG
>CAZOKL010000139.1:0-4243 GCA_964580305.1 uncultured Bacteroides sp. | reverse complement strand
TTATACAGTTTGCAGAGAGTGAATAATAAAAAATACAAAAAAATGAGAACACCAATCTTTTATGCAGGCAGTTTGATATGCCTGCTGGCATTCCTCAACGGATGTGCACCAAAGACAACAGAAAGTAAAGAAAACGAAAGCGTAGAAACCCGTTTGGTCTCAGCTCCCAATGAAGTGACGGTGATGCCGCTGAAACGAAAAGTGTTCGAGCATCAGTTGGTAAGCAACGGCAAAGTGACAGCAACCGAATATGCCGACCTGACATTTGAAACTGCAGCCGTCATCTCCCGCATCTATGTGAAAAACGGCGACCGCGTGAGTAAAGGACAAAAACTGGCAGAACTGGACAAATTCAAACTGCAAAATGCCTTGGAACAGGCCGAAACAAGCCTGGCACAAGCCGAGCTCGAACTGAAGGATGTGCTCATCGGACAAGGTTACTCGCCTTCACAGATGGACCAGGTGCCGGACGACATCAAAAAACTGGCCTCACTGAAAAGTGGCTACGAACAGAGTAAAGCCAGCTGTGAGATGGCACGCCATGAGCTGGAACGCGCCGTGCTCACAGCTCCTTTCAGCGGCATCGTTGCCAATCTGTTTACGAAGGAACATAACATGGCATCAATGACAGAACCCTTCTGCCGCATCATCAACAATGGCAGCATGGAGGTGGATTTCAATGTGTTGGAAAGTGAGCTTCCTTTGCTACATGTAGGCGACCGGGTCAGCGTGACTCCCTACACAACATCAGGCATAGTCTACAACGGTAAAGTCACTTCCATCAACCCTGTGGTGGACGAACAGGCCATGGTGCGTGTCAAGGCGCTCGTTGAGGGAAGACCCACGACTCTGTTTGACGGAATGAACGTGAAAGTGAGTGTGTTCCGCTCGGTGGACCATGCACTTGTCATCCCAAAATCAGCCGTTGTGCTGCGTTCGGGCAAGCAAGTGGTGTTCACCTTGAAAAACGGACAAGCCTATTGGAACTATGTGCACACCGTATTGGAAAACATGAATGAATACACACTGACAGAGAATGGAGACGACGTGCTGCACGAAGGCGACACGCTCATCGTGACGGGCAATGTAAACCTGGCCCACGAGACTCCCGTAAAGGTCATAGAAATAAAATAAGCCATGATAAAGTTTCTATTAGAACGACCCATAGCCGTGCTGATGGCTTTCACGGCTGCTTTCCTGATTGGTCTGGTGACTTACACGACCTTACCCATCTCATTGCTTCCCGACATAGCCATCCCGGAAATCACGGTGCAGATGTCGGGCAGCAACCTGTCAGCCCGCGAACTGGAAAATTCTGTTGTCGCCCCTGTGCGGCGACAGATGCTGCAAATCGACGGACTGGAAGAACTGCGTAGCACCACCCGCGACGGCAATGGCATCATCCGCTTGAGTTTCGAATTCGGGACCAACACCGACCTGGCCTTCATCGAGGTGAATGAAAAAATTGATGCCATCATGAGCAGCTTGTCCAAGGATGTGGAACGTCCGAAAGCCATCAAGGCCAGCGCAACAGACATCCCGGTGCTCTACTTGAATCTCTCACTGAAGAGCGACAAGCCATACGCCTCATCTGACGAAGAGGCTTTCCTGCAATTGGGCGACATGGCCGACAACATGGTGCGCAGACGCATCGAACAGCTACCCCAAGTGGCTATGGCCGACGTGACAGGCATCCCCGGACGGCAACTTCAAATCGTGCCCGACCCGTACAAGATGGCGATGCTGGGCCTGACACCGGATGACATCTCTTCCGCTCTGTCAGAAAACAATGTGGAACCGGGAAGCATGGTGGTGCGCGACGGCTATTATGAATACAACATACGGGTGTCATCCATCCTCCGCACACCGGAGGATGTGCGCCAAATCTACATTAAAAAGGATGAACGGCTCATGCAGCTGAAAGATTTTTGCACCATAAACATCATGCCGCAACAAGAAGAAGGTCATTCGCTGGTCAACGGCAAACGTGCCGTGTCAATGGCCATCATAAAACAAGCGAGTGAGAACATGGACGACATGAAGCGTGAGTTGCAAAAAGTAATCGACTATTTCAGCCGGCTTTATCCTGACGTGGAATTCACCATTAACCGGAATCAAACAGAACTGCTGGACTACACCATCTCCAACCTACAGCAGAACCTCACTCTGGGTTTCCTGTTCATTCTGGTGGTTACCATATTCTTCCTGGGCGACATAAAATCATCCGTCGTGATAGGCATCAGTATGGTCGTGTCGGTGGTAGGTTCGTTCCTCCTATTCTATCTATTTCATGTCTCCCTGAACATCATATCTCTGACAGGATTGATTCTGGCAGTCGGCATGATGATAGACAGCGCCATCATTGTGACGGAAAACATCTCGCAATGGCGCGAACGAGGCTACTCTTTGCGACGTGCATGTACCAAAGGCACCAATGAGATGATTACTCCCATGCTCAGCTCTTCACTGACCACCGTGGCTGTATTCTTTCCGCTGGTGTTCATGAGCGGCATGGCCGGAGCACTCTTCTTTGACCAAGCTTTCTCAGTCACAGCCGGCCTGCTTATAGCCTACCTGGTCAGCATCATGCTCCTGCCGGTGCTTTACTATCTGTTCACCCGTTGGGGCATCCAGCGCAAGGGATGGCTTTCACGCCGATTCATATCACCGCTGAAAGAACAGTATTTCGACCGCTTCTATGACCGCGGCATCACGTGGGTGTTCGGACACAAACGAATAAGTTTGCTCTGTTCCATAGCTACTATCCCCATCTGTGTGTTTATGTTCTACTTCATTCGCAAAGAACGTATGCCCGAAATAGACCAACAGGAACTGGTGATGCGCATCGAGTGGAACGAAAACTTGCATGTGAACGAGAATACCCGCCGAGTAAATGACCTGCAACAGGCTGTGGACTCATTCGTGACAGAACATGCTGCCTACATCGGCGTACAGGACTATATTCTGGACAGTGGAAAAGACCTGGCCTCGACTGAAGCTGAACTATATTTCAAGACGGACGACAGTGAAGACATAGCCCCCTTGGAAAACAAGCTACGCCTGTGGATGAACGCCCATTACCCGAAAGCCATCGTCAAGTTCTCGCCTCCGGAGACAATATTTGAGAAACTCTTCATCACAGCTGAGCCGGACGTTGTGGCACAGCTCTACGTAAGAGACCGTCAAAGGGGCATTGACGTGCACGAACTGACCAACCTGACCGACAGCCTGGAGAGAGCCACGGGCATAACCATCGAACGACCGGCCCTGCAGAAGCAGTTCGACCTGCTGATTGACCGGGAGAAACTGTTGCTCTACAACATCTCTTTCGATGAGGTGGTTGACATCCTGCGCACATCGTTCAAAGAGAACAGTGTATCGACCCTGCGCTCGTTCCAACAATATCTTCCCATCAACATTGCGGGCGACGAGAAGACTGTGGGCGACGTGCTGGCCGAAACACTCATCCCCATCAAACGACAAACGGACAACAGCACCTCAAACGAGCAAACGGCAGGAAACCACATCCCGCTACGGGAGCTTGTGAAGATTTATCCCAGTGAAGACTTAAAGGAAATCGTGGCTGGAAAGAACGGTGAATTTGTGCCCATGAACTTCTATCATGTGGACAATGCCAACCAGTTGATGGAAGAGGTGAAGCAGGAAATCAACCATTGGGACAACTGGGAGACAGACTTCTCGGGCAGCTTCTTTTCCAACATACAGATGATGCAGGAACTGCTTGTCATCCTCGGCGTGAGCATCCTGCTGATGTACTTCATCCTGGCAGCCCAATTTGAAAGTTTCCTCCAGCCGCTCATCGTCCTGACGGAGATACCGATTGATGTTGCCTTCGCTCTACTGATATTGTGGCTGTGTGGCTATACACTCAACCTCATGTCTGCCATAGGCATCATCGTGACCTGCGGTATCATCATCAATGACTCCATCCTGAAGCTCGACACCATCAATACCCTGCGGGCTGCCGGAACACCCCTCGAAGAGGCAATCCATGAGGCCGGGAGGCGACGTCTGCGAGCCATCATCATGACTTCACTGACCACCATACTGGCCATGGTGCCGCTACTATTCTCTTTCGACATGGGCTCCGAACTTCAGAAACCGTTCTCAGTGGCCATGATTGGAGCCATGCTGATAGGAACTCCCGTCAGCCTATTCATCGTTCCTCTCTTCTACTGGTACATATACCGTTCAAAAGCAACCAACTAATCAACTTAAAACA
>CAZOKL010000138.1:0-4254 GCA_964580305.1 uncultured Bacteroides sp. | reverse complement strand
GACCTGGCCCTCCTTTCCGCTTCCGCACGGTCTCCTTTCCGCCCGTGAGCGGAAAGGAGACCGTGCGCGGCTGCCCTCTATCCCGCTCACGGGCGCGACGGAGGGCCGGTGCGCGCCTGATTTTGGCGCACGAGACGGGCCGAAGGATGCCCCGATTCGTTTTTTCTGCGTATCTTTGCGCCCGAATACATAGAAACTAAGAAATCAACCCGTTATGAAGATTGAGAACAAAATAGAGGCTTCGGTCATTGAAGCCGTCAAGGCGCTCTACGGACAAGACGTCGCCACCGCACAAGTGCAACTGCAAAAAACGAAGAAAGAGTTTGAAGGACATCTCACGCTCGTGGTGTTTCCCCTGCTGAAGATTTCGCGCAAGTCGCCCGAACAGACCGCACAGGAGCTCGGCGCTTATCTGAAGGAGCACGAAGCTGCCATTGCGGCCTACAACGTCATCAAGGGATTCCTCAACCTCACCATCGCCTCGTCTTGCTGGATTGAGCTGCTCGACACCATCCATGCCGATGAGCGCTACGGACTGACGGAGGCTGCGCCCGGTGCGCCGCTGGTGATGATTGAATACTCCTCGCCCAACACCAACAAACCCCTCCATTTGGGACACGTGCGCAACAATCTGCTGGGCAACGCCCTGGCCAACATCATTGCTGCCAACGGCAACCGTGTGGTGAAGACCAACATTGTCAACGACCGCGGCATCCACATCTGCAAGTCGATGCTTGCCTGGAAGAAATACGGCGGTGGCGAAACGCCCGAATCATCCGGAAAGAAGGGCGACCACCTTGTGGGCGACTACTACGTGGCCTTTGACAAGCACTACAAGGCCGAGGTGGCCGACCTCATGGCCCGGGGCATGACGAAGGAGGAAGCCGAGGCCGCATCGCCCCTCATGAAAGAAGCGCGTGAGATGCTCGTGAAGTGGGAGGCCGGAGACCCCGAGGTGCGTGCCCTCTGGACGATGATGAACGGTTGGGTTTATGCCGGATTTGACGAGACGTACAGGAAGCTGGGCGTGTCGTTCGACAAGATATACTACGAGTCACAGACCTACCTCGAAGGTAAGGCCAAGGTGCTTGAGGGGCTGGAGAAAGGGCTGTTCTATCAGAAGGAAGACGGCTCCGTCTGGGCCGACCTCACGCCCGAAGGGCTCGACCAGAAACTCCTGCTCCGCGCCGACGGCACGTCGGTCTACATGACGCAGGACATCGGCACGGCCGAACAGCGCTTTTCCGACTATCCCATCGACAAGATGATTTACGTCGTGGGCAACGAGCAGAACTATCACTTCCAGGTGCTCTCCATCCTGCTCGACAAGCTCGGCTTTGAGTGGGGCAAGAGCCTTGTGCACTTTTCTTATGGCATGGTGGAACTGCCCGAAGGCAAGATGAAGAGCCGGGAGGGCACGGTGGTCGATGCCGACGACCTCGTTGAAGAAATGGTGCAGACGGCCCGTGAAACCAGCGGTGAGTTGGGAAAACTCGACGGCATCTCGAAGGAGGAGGCCGACGACATTGCCCGCATTGTGGGTATGGGGGCACTGAAATATTTCATCCTCAAGGTGGATGCCCGCAAGAACATGACCTTCAACCCGAAGGAGTCCATCGACTTCAACGGCAACACGGGCCCCTTCATCCAATACACCTACGCCCGCATCCGTTCCATCATGCGCAAGGCAGCCGAGGCCGGCATCGTCATTCCCCGGAGTCTGCCCGAGGGTGTGCAGCTCAGCGAGAAAGAAGAAGGCCTCATCCAGATGCTTGCCGACTTTGCCGCCGTCGTGCATCAGGCAGGCACGGACTACAGCCCTTCGGTCATTGCCAACTACTGTTATGACCTGGTGAAGGAATACAACCAGTTCTATCACGACTTCAGCATCCTGCGCGAGGAAAACGCAGACCTGAAGCTTTTCCGTCTGGCCCTCTCACAGAATGTGGGCAAGATTGTCCGCCTGGGCATGGGCCTGCTGGGCATCGAGGTGCCGGAGCGGATGTAGGCTGTCCGGTTTAATGAAAAGTGGGGAGTGGAGCGCCCGGAGCAGTCATGATGGATTTCTCTGTGCCTTCGTGCCCCTTGTCTGAACCTTGTCTTTCGGCGTGACCCCGGCGAAAGACAAGGTTCACTTGTTTCTGTATTCCTGCGGTGTCAGGCCCGTGTGCTTGCGGAAAAAGCGGTTGAAGTGCGACGGGTTGTTGAACCCCAGTTCGAAGGCAATTTCCTTCACGGGCTTGCTTGTGGTGTAAAGCTGTTCCTTGGCGTTCATGATGAGCATCTGGTTGATGATGGCAAGGGCCGTCAGCCCCGAGGCACGCTTCACGGCCGAGCAGAAGTGGGGCAGTGTCATGCCGCATGCCTTGGCATAGAAAGCCACGCTGTGCTCCTTGGCATAGTGTTGCACCAGTTGGAGGGTGAACTCGCGGCTGATTTCCTGGTCGCGGTTGAGCTTCTTGTTCCAGCGCGGCATGTAGTGTTTGTAGAGTCGCAGGCACGTTTGCAGGCAGAGCGCCAGCAGGGGGGAGAGAATTTCGTGGTCATTTTCCAGATGACTGATGGCGCTTGTGCGCAACATCAGCAGAAAAGCCTGTTCATAGAGCCGCATGATGCGTGGCGGCAGTGAGAGCGAGGGGTGGTTGATGATGGAATAAAAGTCGTTCACCACCAGTTTCAGATAGTTTGAGCGTGCCATGAATTCACCCGAGAAGCCCATCACATAGAGCCGGATGTCGTCGCTGATGGTTTCTATCTGGATGAAACTGTTGGGCATGAGGGTGACAATGTCGCCCCCACGGATGGTTTGCTTCGTGAGGTTGACCGTCGCCTGCACCTCGCCCTGTGTGCAGAGCACAAACAGGCAGGCTTTGATTTTGCAAGGAAAACGTGCATAAGTCTGCAAAAGTGTGACGGGTATGTCATCAGTGACAACGAAGTCAATGGGCAGGTCAAATTTGGGAAGTTCGTAGGTCATAAGGGCGCGATTCTTAATAATAGAACATTGATTCTAAAGAATAGGGCTTTGCTTATCCGCAAAATTGTAAGAACTTTGCGGCGTCTTTAGCCTCATTGTGCTTGTAGGTAGCAAAGTAATAATATAATATTAAAAGGAAGAAAATTATGAAGAAAGATTTTTTGCATGTAATGTTTATGACGCTGTTTGCGCTGTGTGCTTTCACATTCGCAGCTTGTAGTGATGATGACGAACTGGGAGGCAATGATGAAGAAACACCAACAGTCACTTATCCAATTGACGATGAGTTGGCCGGTGAATACAAGGGTTCGTTAAATATAGTAATGGCGGGGGCGACGTTGGCTGAAAATACTCCCAAGAACATCACGATTTCGAAAGCCGGCGATAACTCTATCGATTTGACGTTGAGTAATTTCTCTATAGAACTGAATGGTGCGGAGGTAGAACTTGGCGACATCGTGTTAGAGGATTGCGAACTATCTGAACTCACCGATGGCGGCTACGCTTTTACCGGACAACAAACCTTGTCGCTCTCAATGGTAGGTGAATGTGATGTGGAGGTGACAGGTTCTATTGTCGATTCAACAATAACAATTAATCTGACGATTACGTGGAACTCCATTCCTATCAATGTGACCTTCGAAGGTACGAAACTCACAGGTACGGAGAGTTCAGAAGCAGCGTTGCTGTCGTTTGAATTTAACGATGAAGACGGCATCATTGTAGACGGAACGCTGAACATCGATGAAACCAACCTGACGATTACTTATACGGTGCTTGAAACGGCTACGACGGAACAACTGAACAGTCTGGAGGCCGTGATTACGGTGTCAACAGGTGCAACTTATACGCTGAGCAGCACCAACTTCTCACAAAACGTGACGCTGACCATCGTGGCTGAAGACGGCACAGTGGTTGTTTACACCATTGTTGCACCGACTATGGCTTCCTCTTTGATATATACATTTGAAGAGTGGATAGCTCAGGGAAGTGTATATGAAGAGCCGGGTGAAGCAGGTCTGGCATCTTCTAATGGAGGTGCAGTGTATTTGAATGCCTTTGGTTATACTGGAGGATTCCCGGTTTTAAAGGATGAGGGTTATGAAAGTAACTATTCGGCAAAACTGGTTACGTTGAATACTATTTCAATGCATCAATGGATTTCTTATATTCCTGCAATTGTTCCGGGTTCTGTGTTCACCGGTACATTTTCAGCAAACATTACGAATCAATTGTTATCTACGAAGTTTGGCATTGCTTATGATAAAAAGCCTGTT
>CAZOKL010000137.1:0-4313 GCA_964580305.1 uncultured Bacteroides sp. | reverse complement strand
ACAGAAAGAAACATGTTACGCATTGCAATTCAATCAAAAGGTCGCCTGTTTGACGACACGATGGCTCTGCTCCATGAAGCAGGCATCAAACTGAGTACATCTAAACGAACCCTGCTCGTACAAGCAGCCAATTTTCCACTGGAGGTTCTTTTTCTGCGCGACGATGACATTCCGCAGACTGTGGCTGGTGGCGTAGCCGATGTAGGCATCGTGGGGGAAAACGAGTTTCTGGAACGCCGTGAGGAGGCTGACATTGTGCGTCGTCTGGGATTCAGCAAATGCCGTTTGTCGCTGGCTATACCCAAGGAGTATGAGGACGACTACACGGGTGTGTCGTGGTTTGAGGGAAAACGCATCGCCACGTCTTATCCCCACATCCTGACCGATTTCATGCATCGCAACGGTGTGCATGCCGACATCCACGTCATCACCGGCTCGGTGGAAATTGCTCCGGGCATCGGGCTGGCGCAAGCCATCTTCGACATTGTAAGCTCCGGTTCGACGCTGATAAGCAACAATCTGAAAGAAGTGGAGACCGTGATGCAGTCGGAAGCATTGCTGATAGCTCATCGCGGGCTAGACGAAGAGAAGCAGGACATCCTGCGTCAGCTCCTCTTCCGCATCGAGGCTGTGAAGAGCGCCGAGGATAAGCGCTATGTGCTGATGAATGCACCCGACGAACGTTTGCAAGACATCATCGACGTGCTACCCGGCATGAAAAGCCCGACGGTGATGCCTTTGGCACAGAAAGGCTGGAGCTCTGTGCATACGGTGCTTGACGAGCATTGCTTTTGGGAGATAATCGGTAAGTTGAAATCTTTGGGAGCAGAAGGCATTCTGGTGCTCCCCATTGAAAAAATGATATTGTAAAGCCTATGAAAGTGATTCGTTATCCTGAACGTGCGGATTGGAAGGACTTGCTGGAACGTCCGCACGCCGACTTGACTGCCTTGCAAGCGACTGTCAGTGAAATCCTCGCCGACGTGAAAGCCCGCGGTGACGCTGCCGTGCGTGAGTGTGAGGAACGTTTTGACCACGTCCGCCTCTCTTCGTTGCGCGTCACTTCCGAAGAGATGGACGAGGCAGAAACCCTGGTGCCCGCCGATTTGAAAGATGCCTTGCAACTGGCCGAACAAAACATTGCCACCTTTCACGCTTCCCAGCGCTTCGAGGGACAACGAGTGCAGACGGCTCCCGGCGTAGTGTGCTGGCAGAAGTCTGTGCCCATTGAGCGTGTGGGGCTGTATGTGCCGGGTGGAACGGCACCCCTGTTTTCCACCGTACTGATGCTGGCCGTTCCGGCGCGTCTGGCGGGTTGCCGCGAGGTGGTGCTGTGCACGCCGCCCGACAGGCAGGGCAAGGTGCACTCGGCCATTCTGTATGCCGCAAAGCTGGCCGGCGTCAGCCGTGTGTACAAAGCCGGAGGTGTGCAGGCCATTGGTGCAATGGCATATGGCACGGAGACCATCCCACGCGTTTACAAGATATTCGGCCCGGGCAACCAGTATGTCATGGCGGCCAAGCAGCAAGTGTCGTTGCACGACGTGGCCATCGATATGCCTGCCGGCCCGTCGGAAGTGGCTGTGCTGGCCGATGAGTGGGCCGACCCTGCCTTTGTTGCAGCCGACCTCCTGTCAGAGGCCGAGCATGGAGCCGACAGTCAGGCATTGCTCGTCACCACCTCCGCCACACTGGTGGAGCGCGTACAGGCCGAGGTGGAACGCCAGCTGGCGTTGCTCCCCCGCCGGGAACTGGCTTCGCGCTCGCTGGCACACAGCCGGCTGATTGTGGTGCGCACGACGGATGAGGCGCTCGACTTGCTCAATGACTATGCCCCCGAACACCTCATCATCGAGACCCGCGACTATGCTTCGCTGGCCGACCGTGTGGTCAACGCCGGGTCGGTGTTTCTGGGAGCTTTTGCTCCGGAGAGTGCCGGCGACTATGCTTCGGGCACGAACCACACGCTCCCCACAAGCGGCTATGCGAGGGCCTACAGCGGCGTGAATCTGGACAGCTTCATGCGCAAAATCACGTTTCAGGAAATTTCTCCGGAGGGACTGCACAACATCGGCCCGGCCATCGAACGGCTGGCTGCCGGCGAACAGCTCGACGCGCATCGCAACGCCGTCGCCCTGCGGCTCAACTCACTCAAACAGCAACAACAATGAGAACACTCGAAGAACTGACGCGCCCGAACATCTTGCGGCTGAAGCCATACTCCTCGGCGCGCGATGAATATAAAGGGAAGCAGGCATCCATCTTTCTTGATGCCAATGAGAATCCCTACAACGCTCCTTACAACCGCTATCCAGACCCTTTGCAGACGGAGCTGAAAGCCTGCCTTGCGGAGCTGAAGGGCGTGGCGCCCGAATGCATCTTCTTGGGCAACGGCAGCGATGAGGCCATCGACCTGGTGTTTCGTGCCTTCTGCGAGCCGCGTGTGGACAATGTCGTGGCCATCGACCCCACGTATGGCATGTATGAGGTCTGTGCCGACATCAATGGGGTGGAATATCGCAAGGTGCAGCTTGACGGTGCCTATGATTTCCGTGCCGACGAGATGCTGCGTGCTGCCGACGGGCACACGAAGGCGATGTTTCTCTGCTCGCCCAACAATCCCACGGGAAACAGCCTCTGCCGGGAGGAAATCGAAATGCTGCTGCGGCGCTTTGACGGACTAATCGTCGTCGACGAAGCCTACATCGATTTCTCCACCCGCCCGTCACTGCTCGGCGAGCTGGCCGGCCATCCGCGCCTCATCGTGCTCCAGACCTTCTCCAAGGCATGGGGCTGTGCAGGCATCCGGCTGGGCATGGCCTTTGCATCGCCAGACATCATCGGCATTTTCAACAAAATCAAATACCCTTACAACGTGAACCTGCTCACCCAGCGCGAGGCGTTCGACATGCTCCGCCGTTCGGCTTCCGACGTGAAGCAGTGGGTCGGCATCCTGCTGGCCGAGCGGAGCCGCGTGATGGAGGCATTCCGCTCGCTGCCCTGCTGCCGGGAGGTGTTCCCGACCGACGCCAACTTCTTCCTGGCGCGTGTGACCGATGCCGACGGCATCTATGCCGCGCTGGTCGAGCAGGGCATCATCGTGCGAAACCGTTCCCGCATTGCACTCTGTGACGGATGCCTGCGCATCACCATTGGCACGCCCGAGGAGAACGACGCGCTTCTGCATGCGCTGAAAGACATGGATAAAAACTGAAAGAAGATATGATGAAGAAAAAGAAAGTCTTGTTTATCGACCGCGACGGCACACTGGTCGTCGAACCGCCGGTCGACTATCAGCTTGATGCGTTTGAGAAGCTGGAGTTCTGTCCCGGCGTCATGCGCAATCTGGCCTTCATCCGTCGCAAGCTCGACTTTGAGTTTGTGATGGTGACCAATCAGGACGGCCTCGGCACGCCTTCGTTTCCCGAAAACACCTTCTGGCCCGTGCACAACTTCGTGATGAAGACACTGGCCGGCGAGGGCATCACCTTCGACCGCGTGTGCATCGACCGCAGCTTTCCGGAAGACAACCTGCCGACGCGCAAGCCCGGCACGGCGATGCTGACCGACTATTTCAGTGACGACTATGACCTGCCGGGGAGCTTCGTCATTGGCGACCGCCTGACCGACGTGAAGCTGGCCGCCAACCTGGGCTGCCGCGCCATCTGGCTCCATGACGGCCGCGAGGGGCTTCCGCCTGAGCTTGACGGCGTATGCGCACTGGCCACGACCGAGTGGGACCGCATTGCCGACTTCCTCTTTGCCGGCGAACGCACGGCCGTGGTTCACCGCGTGACGAAGGAGACCGATGTGTTTGTGTCACTCAATGCCGACGGCAGCGGGCAGTGCAGCATCGACACCGGGCTGGGCTTCTTTGACCACATGCTGGAACAGATTGGAAAGCACGGGAGCATGGATCTGACCGTCAAGGTGAAAGGCGACTTGCACGTGGACGAGCATCACACCGTGGAAGACACGGCGCTGGCGCTGGGCGAGTGCCTGCTGGAGGCGCTGGGCGACAAGCGCGGCATGGAACGCTACGGCTACTGTCTGCCGATGGACGACTGTCTGTGTCAGGTGGCGCTCGACTTCGGGGGCCGTCCCTGGCTCGTGTGGGATGCCGCGTTCCGGCGCGAGCGCATCGGCGACGTGCCGACAGAGATGTTTCTCCACTTCTTCAAGTCGCTCAGCGATGCGGCCCGCATGAACCTGAACATCCGCGCCGAGGGCGACAACGAGCATCACAAAATTGAGGGCATCTTCAAGGCCCTGGCACGTGCGCTGAAGATGGCTGTGCGGCGCGACATCTACAA
>CAZOKL010000136.1:0-4451 GCA_964580305.1 uncultured Bacteroides sp. | reverse complement strand
TATATCTCTTACTAGGAGATACAGATTTTTGCTAAACAGATTTCAACGGAATATCTAGTTACAAACCTTTCATAATGAAGATGTTACCCTTGTTTATAACACTCGTATCGGACGATATGAGATAGATGCACGTGGCCTCCTCCGTATGTGGACATGGTATTCCGGAAGAAGTCAGATAATCTCTTCCGGTTCTGTCTGTCAAATCATGTCATGTAGTTCTATTCAGTCTGCTTTTGTCCTTTTCAATCATCAGAACAGTGTTTGCAAAGCACTTTTCTCTAAAGCACTCGGTTTACTTCCAAATTCGTATTATCTTTGCAGTCCATTTAGAAATACTAACAAACTACATGGATTGGATTAAGGGCATAATTCTGGAATATTCAGCGTTACAAGCACTTATTGTAATTTCTTTATTATCGGCCATTGGACTCATACTGGGGCGAATTCGTATATGGGGCGTGTCGCTCGGTGTCACATTCGTGTTTTTCATCGGCATTTTAGCCGGTCATCTTGGAATCTCTGTCAATGCAGACATGCTTAACTACGCTGAAAGTTTCGGGTTGGTGCTTTTCGTATATGCTTTGGGACTACAAGTGGGGCCAGGCTTTTTCAGTTCATTTCGCACAGGCGGCCTACGACTCAATCTGATGGGTGCAGGTGTGGTATTGCTGGGCACAACGATAGCCATTGGCTTGTGTTATCTCACACCTATATCCATATCTGAAATGGTGGGTATACTCTGCGGAGCCACAACCAACACTCCGGCACTTGGTGCTGCGCAGCAAGCGTTGAAGCAACTCGGCATGGACAGCAGCGGTGCTGCGTTGGGATGCGCTGTCGCCTATCCTTTAGGAGTGGTGGGCGTCATCTTGGCTCTCATCATGATACGTAAGTTATGGATGCGCAATGAGTATAACTCTTCTTCATCTACTGAATCTCAGGATCACACATTTATCGTAGCCTATCAGGTGCATAACCCCGGCATCATCGGGAAAAACCTCAAGGAAGTGGCTTCACACGCGGGTCACCGGTTCATCGTGTCCCGCCTGTGGCGTGACGGAAATGTCAGCATCCCCACTTTTGACACAGAACTTCGAAAGGATGACCGTTTGCTCGTCATCACGAACGACAAAGACGTTCCCAGCCTGACAATGCTGTTTGGCAAACAAGAACAAACAGATTGGAACAAGGATGATATCGACTGGAACGCCATCGACAGCAAGATGGTGTCGAGACGCATCATCGTAACCCGCCCAGAAATCAATGGAAAACGCCTCGGCTCTTTGCGCCTACGCAATGCTTTCGGCATAAATATCACACGCATCTACCGCAGTGGTATCCAGCTTTTGGCCACCCCAGACCTCATACTTCAGATGGGCGACCGCCTGACCGTTGTAGGTGAAGCGCCAGCTGTGCAAAATGTGGAAAAAGTATTAGGTAATGCTGTCAAACATCTTGAGGAACCCAACCTTGTCTCTATATTTATAGGTATAACATTGGGACTCATTCTGGGTTCGATACTCATTGCAATTCCGGGCGTGGAGCTTCCTGTCCGGTTGGGACTGGCGGGCGGCCCCATTGTGGTGGGCATCCTGATAGGCACATTCGGGCCACGCATCCACATGATAACTTACACGACACACAGCGCCAATCTGATGCTACGCGCTCTGGGACTATCCATCTATCTGGCTTGCCTGGGGCTCGATGCCGGTACTGATTTTTTTGATACTGTATTCCGTCCGGAAGGTGCATTGTGGATAGGAGCCGGCTTCATCATTACATTCGTGCCCATCATGGTGATGGCCTTGCTCTCCTGCCAGATGTGGAAAATCGATTTCGGCTCCATGGCTGGAATGCTGTGCGGAAGTATGGCTAACCCGATGGCTCTTAACTATGCCAATGACACCATCGCCGGTGACCATCCAGCAGTGTCCTATGCCACGGTATATCCCCTCTGTATGTTCCTGCGTGTCATCATCGCACAGTTAATCATAATGAGTTTTTTATGATAAAAACGAAGTTTTTGTAACACGAATGTAACATGTGTAACATTGCGGGATGAAGCGGAAGACGTATCTTTGCAGTGTGATTTTTATAACTACTTAAAACATTTTATGGAAACAATCTATTTAGGACTTGTCATTTTCCTATTTATGCTTGCAGTGTTTGACCTTTGGGTCGGGGTCAGCAACGATGCAGTGAACTTTCTCAACTCGGCCATCGGTGCCAAAGCTGCCAAGTTCAAGACCATCATGATTATCGCCGCTTTTGGAATCTTCTGCGGAGCTACTATGAGCAGCGGCATGATGGACATCGCCCGACACGGCATTTTCAGGCCGGAGCAATTCTATCTCAATGAGTTGGTGTGCATCTTCATCGCCGTCATGGTGACAGACATCATCCTGCTTGACATCTTCAATTCTTTGGGATTTCCCACCTCCACCACTGTCTCCATGGTATTCTCGCTTTTAGGCGGAACAACGGGCCTGACTATCCTCAAATTGACCCGCGACAATACGGGACTAGGTTTCGCAGACCTGGTTAACACAGAGAAAGCCCTCTCTGTCATCATCGCCATCTTCGTTTCCGTGGCCATTGCATTTTTCTTCGGAACTGTCGTCCAATTCATATCACGCCTCATTTTTACATTCAATTATAAGTCGCACCTGAAGTGGAGCATCGGGCTCTTCGGGGGTATCGCTGCCACGGCGATCTGCTACTTTATGCTTGTGAAGGGTATACACGACATGAGTTTCATGACGCCCGACATGCAATACTATCTTGATAACCACAACATGGAGTTCATCGTCTTCGGACTCATCTTCTTCACGGTGCTGATGCAGATTCTTCACTGGCTGAAAGTCAATGTGTTCAAAATTGTTGTACTGCTGGGCACATTCGCATTGGCCATGTCGTTTGCAGGCAATGACCTGGTAAACTTCATAGGTGTGCCCCTCGCCGGATTCTCTTCCTACCAAGATTATATGGCAGCTGGAGGGGGAGACGTGACACAGCACGCTATGGGCGCACTCAACGCACCAGCCCACACACCCATCTATTTCCTTGCTATCGCCGGCGTGGTGATGGTCATCTCACTGACAACTTCCAAGAAAGCGCACAACGTGGTGAAAACATCTGTCGACTTAGCCCGTCAGGATGTGGGCGACGAGATGTTCGGTTCCTCACGCATGGCGCGCTCCATCGTGCGCACTGCGACTACGATGTTCAACACCGTCATCAGCATCACCCCCATACCCGTCAGAAAGTGGGTGAGCAAGCGCTTCAATCAAGACGAAATCATCTTGGCCAACGGCGCAGCTTTCGACTTGGTGCGTGCATCGGTCAATCTGGTGCTGGCCGGACTGCTCATCGCATTAGGTACATCGCTGAAGTTGCCTCTCTCGACCACTTACGTAGCCTTCATGGTGGCTATGGGCTCGTCACTGGCCGACCGAGCTTGGGGACGTGAAAGCGCCGTATTCCGCATCACGGGCGTACTCTCGGTCATCGGCGGATGGTTCATCACCGCCGGAGCTGCTTTCCTTTTCTGCCTCATCATCACACTCATTATGTATTTCGGTGGGACGGTAGCCATCATAGCCATGATTGCCATTGCTATCATACGCCTCATCTACAGCCATAAGAAGTATAATAAGAAACTCAAGGCTGAAATTCCCGATGACTTGTTCCGCCGCATCGTGGCATCGAAAGACAAGAAGGAGACGCTGACCCTGCTCTGCCAGCACGTGGCCAGCAATCAGTCGCTCTATCTCGACTTCGCCATTAACACCTACACGCAGATTACCGACGGATTCGTCAATGACGACTTGCGCAGCCTGCGACGCGCTGAAAACACACTACGCACGGAGAAGAGTATTCTGAAAAAAATGCGGCGCAAGGAAATGATTGGACTGCAACGCATCGACAAGGAAATCGCCATTGAGAAGAACACGTGGTTCCATCTGGGAAGCAACAGTTGCCAACAAATTATGTACTGTCTGCGACGCATCTGCGAACCGTGTATAGAACACGTGGACAACAATTTCAAACCCTTGTCAAAGGAGTTGGTCAAGGAGTTCATTCCACTGCGCGACACACTGGTTTACCTGTTCAAACGTACACATGACGTGATCACCGACTCCCACTATGACGAAGTGGACGAGATACGCGCCGAATGCGACCGCCTGAAAGAGTCACTCTCACGCACCCGCAAGCTGCAAATGAACCGCATGCAAGACGAGAAGAGCAACCTCACCGTGTCATACGTCTATCTGAACATCCTCCAAGAGACGCAGGAACTCGTCAGCTCACTGCGCCATCTGCTGCGTGCCGCCCGCCGCTTCCAGACTAACGAATACGAGGCTGCCGAAGCAAAAGCATAGCGTCCACACTCATTAGGCATCCTCACTCAAAAATGGGTGCCCATCGTATCATAAACAGAAGTGAATCTC
>CAZOKL010000135.1:0-4535 GCA_964580305.1 uncultured Bacteroides sp. | reverse complement strand
GAGGCAGCCTCCCGCCGCTGTTTCTTCCAGAGTTGCCAGGAGTTTATCGTGTTCTGCCACAGAACGTAAGCGCCCGGTGCGACAGCAGACAGCGGATTCAAATAGGTGTAGGCCATCCAGATGGCAAGCACCGTGTTTTTCTGTCCCAGGGCCTGACCTGCACTGATGCGCTCACCATAGCGTGTGCCGATGCTTTTGCCCAAGAAAAACTGAAGGCAACAAGCAGCCAGCGCAGCCAGTGCCACCATCCACTCCACATAAGCCGGAGCGTCGCTATTGACCAACGAACGCACCGTCTGTCCGCACACGATGGCCAGCGAGATTCCCCAGATGTAGAACGCCGCATTGCTGAAAGTGGCCAGCCAATGATGAACCGCAGGCAGCAACCTACGCAACAAGACTGCCAAGATGAACGGACAGAGCAAGAGGGGAAACACCTTGCTCAATATCTTCAAAAAAGCACCGATGAAAGCAAGGTCGGCATGAGGCTCAATCAAAGGGAAAAGCAGCGGCACGACGACGGCAGCCAGCAGGTTGGATTCCAGGGTATAGGCCGTGAGGGAAGCTGCATTGCCGCCCAGCTTGCCAGTGATGACTGCCGCGGCCGTAGCCGTGGGGCATATCAGGCACACCATGACACCCTCAAACACGCTGTGATAGACGTCATCCATCGGACAAAACAGCAGGACAAGCGCAACAGCCACACAAGAAAAAAACTGAAAGAGCAGTAACCACAAATGCCACCTCAGCGGGCGCAGGTCACGCACATCAATCTTGCAAAAGGTCAACAACAGCTGTGCAAAAATAAAGGTAGGCATCAGCACATTAGAGGCAGTGAACACAAAGGGTTTCAAGGGAGCCACGAAACTGACTCTGGCAAAGAAAAAATAGCTTATGACTCCAACCAGCATAGCCACCGGAAGAGTCCAATTCTTTAAAAATCGCAACATGTCATGAATAATTTTCAGGGCGCAAATATAGCAGGTTTACTCCAACCCGGACACATCTCTTCCCAAGAATCCCCCCAAACTTCGTCCATTGCCATCCACCCCGCCCCACCAGACCGCACACAGGCCAGGACACAGTGCCTCACTCATATAATAAAAATCGCAAAACAACAATGTCCTTTATTTGCAGAAAATGAATATAAACCGTAATTTTGCGCACGAAAAAAGAAAGGTGAAATTCGCCTTTCACTACATCCAACAGTGGTTACATATTATTTTCATTCTATAAAAACGTAATTGATATGACTTATTCACAGGAAGTAGAACACATGTGTGTTGTTAAGAAAGGTCCCAACCACGGACCGGCTCCTATTCCTGAAGAAGGAAAATGGGTAAAAGCTAAAGAAATCATTGACATTTCCGGATTGACACACGGTGTGGGTTGGTGTGCTCCCCAACAAGGTGCTTGCAAATTGACACTGAATGTCAAGAATGGTGTAATCGAAGAGTGCCTGGTGGAAACTATCGGTTGTTCAGGCATGACTCACTCAGCAGCCATGGCATCTGAAATCCTTCCGGGCAAAACCATCCTCGAGGCACTGAACACCGACCTCGTATGCGACGCAATCAATACAGCTATGCGTGAGTTGTTCCTCCAAATTGTCTACGGACGCACCCAGTCAGCTTTCTCTGAAGGCGGTTTGGTGATTGGCGCCGGTTTGGAAGACTTAGGCAAAGGTCTGCGTAGCCAAACCGGTACGCTCTATGGCACAAAAGCCAAAGGCACCCGTTATCTGGAGCTGACCGAAGGCTATATCACCCGCATGGCTCTCGACAAAGATGACCAGGTAATCGGTTATGAATTTGTTCACATGGGCAAATTCATGGAACAAGTGAAAAAAGGCGTTGATGCCAACGAAGCACTGAAAGCTGTAACCGGCACTTACGGACGCTTCAAACCCGAACAAGGCGCAGTTAAATATATTGACCCACGTAAAGACTAATAAAGGAGGACACAGATTATGATTAGACCAGTACAATTTGAAAGCCAAGATCGCCGTATGAAGCAGATTTTGGCTGCTTTGAACGAAAACGGCATCAAAGACATCGAAGAAGCTAATGCTATCTGTGACGCAGCAGGCCTTGACCCCTACTTGACTTGTCAAGAGACCCAAGGCATCTGTTTCGAAAACGCCAAATGGGCTTACGTTGTAGGTTGCGCCATCGCACTGAAGAAAGGCTGCAAAAACGCAGCCGACGCTGCTGAAGCCATCGGTATCGGCCTGCAAGCATTCTGCATCCCGGGTTCTGTGGCTGACGACCGTAAAGTGGGTCTCGGACACGGTAACCTGGCAGCTCGTCTGCTCCGTGAAGAAACTCAATGCTTCGCCTTCCTTGCCGGACACGAGTCATTCGCAGCTGCCGAAGGTGCCATCAAGATTGCCGAAATGGCAAACAAGGTTCGCAAAAACCCGTTGCGCTGCATCTTGAACGGTTTGGGCAAAGACGCTGCCATGATTATCTCCCGCATCAACGGATTCACTTACGTTCAAACACAATTCGACTATTACACCGGCGAACTGAAAGTGGTCAACGAAATTGCTTACTCTGACGGCCCGCGTGCAAAGGTGAAATGCTATGGTGCTGACGACGTGCGCGAAGGTGTTGCCATCATGTGGAAAGAAAACGTAGATGTTTCCATCACCGGTAACTCTACTAATCCGACCCGTTTCCAGCATCCGGTAGCCGGCACTTACAAGAAAGAACGTGTGCTTGCCGGTAAACCCTACTTCTCTGTAGCATCCGGTGGTGGAACAGGACGTACACTCCATCCGGACAACATGGCCGCAGGTCCTGCTTCTTATGGTATGACCGACACACTCGGCCGTATGCACTCTGACGCTCAGTTTGCAGGTTCTTCTTCAGTTCCCGCTCACGTGGAAATGATGGGCTTCCTGGGCATCGGCAACAATCCGATGGTGGGTTGTACGGTGGCTTGCGCCGTTAATGTGGCTTTGGCACTTAACAAGTAATTGAAATTACTTCCATAATAACTGGAGAGGCTGTTTCAAATTTCATCTTGAGACAGCCTTTTTTGTACCTGTAAATTAGACAAGCCTTAACTTAACTTAGCTAAGACTCGCTCGTTTCCTTAATTTTTTAATGATTGGACAGTTTTCAGAACAGAAAGAAACGCAAAACCACCAATCTCTTTATATTAAAGACCGATAAAAATGTTTAATGGGGGGCTCATTGCTTTTATATTCTTTTATGTTACATTTGCTCAATACTTAATCTATCATCAGCATGAGAATTATAAATAAACTTTCATTTTTCTTTATAGCTTTTCTGTTGGGCTATAGTTCAGCTTATTCACAAACACAGGCAGATGCAAAAATGGGTGAAATTCTGAATAGTGGTGACTTGTTTCAATTAAGGGAACAGTATTCGATATTAAAAGATTCGGTCAGCATAGAAATGTTGAGTCTTATATCTGAAGCCCAACTCGGTATAGGTTTCAATCAATTAGTAAGAGCGGATGCTGCATTGGATAATTTATTGCAATTTCATCAAGCAGAACTTGGTGCAGAAACATCAATCGGGATGGCGGCATTGCGTGCGATGAATCTTTTAAATTTAGGGTTGTATTCACAAGCAGGAAAAGCCGGAGAAGATTTGGTAAACGCACTCAAAGATGCAATACCCTTTGAATCTCTTTACAGTTTTGTTTTTATAGAACGCATGGGAAAATCACTTTCCAATTGTCCTAAACCTTACTTAGAAAGACCATCACACAACATTATTGTGCCGATGAAATGCGATACTGTCGGGCGAGGGAATCATTTTTATATACCAGTTGAAGTGAATGGAATAACAAAAGATTATATATTTGATACAGGATGTTCTTTCGGTAATTTCGTTTCAGAGAATTATGCAGAAGAAGTCGGCTTAAAAATAATATCCGACTCTATTCCTGTTTCAGGAATGAACATAGGATTTGTGAAATTGGCAATAGCGGATTCTTTGAAAGTCGGTGAGATTGTTTATCATAACCCCATATTCATGGTAGCACCACCTGACAAAGAAGTTGATTCTGTTTTTACATTTGACGGAGTATTGGGCTATCATTTCATCAGAGATATTAAGGAGGTAATTATCGATAATGAATCCAAGTCATATGTTTTTCCATATCAAATATCAGAAGGAGAACCTAATATGTTCTTGTCTTCCAACACTCCTAATGTACGAATTGAATACGAAGGACAACCGTTTGATCTGGTTTTTGATACCGGCAATGTAAAATCAGACCTTGGAAATTCATTTGCGCAAATGTTCCCCGAAGCATTATCCGGATTGGAGGAGCATGAAAGTAGCCGAGGTGGATTTGGAGGTGTTTCCCAAGTGAAAGCGGTGACATTGCCTAAGTTTAGTTTTAGCTTATCAGGACGGCCTGTTACGCTTCACAACACGGAAGTATTAAAGGAATCTGCAGAGAGTCAATTATTTTCCGGTTCTTTGGGAGCAGATTTTGTATTGTCATTTAAGCGTTTGATAATCAATTATGAGAATATGTTTATTCGTGGAGAA
>CAZOKL010000134.1:0-4553 GCA_964580305.1 uncultured Bacteroides sp. | reverse complement strand
ACAAGCAGGCAAGGTCACAAGCGGCTCAGCAAAGCAACCATCGAACTCGCACGTACTACGTGTATCGATGCGACTTCGGAAACACAACGCACAGTGCCTACACAGCTTGCCCGTTATAAAACTGTAAATGAATGAGTCATGTTTCTAAAGCATTTTCGCTCAGCTCAACCGACTCCACCATGTCAATGAGTGTCTGCTTATCATGGATACCAAGCTTCGCATACAGTGTCTTACAGTGACTTCGTACCGTATTTTCAGAAAGAAATAGTTGCTTCGCCAGGAACGCGACATTGCGCCCATGAGCGAACGCCACAAGAATCTCAAATTCACGACTAGTAAGACCATAGGAGTCCGCCAGTGCCGTACAGCGCCGACCAATCAAATCATCCCCGCTGTAAGGCTGCTCGATAAACATGTCGGAATCGGCGAAACCTAACCGTTGAGAAGGAACTTGGTTATTTCTATCTTCTTGAAGGAAATGATTGAGAGAATTGGTTTCTACTTCGATATTCTCTTTGCCACGCGAACGGCGCTCCATTAAGAAAAACATTATTGCAAGAACATAGAATGCAATTATCAGACAGACAAGGAAGATACTTGAATCGTGCTCAACATCCCCGAGAAAGACAGCCCCTAAAAGAGTAGCAAATGCGAATACTAGATAGAGCACACCAGCAAAAAGGCCGTAGACAGACAACGGAGAAACGGATTTTACTTCGGCAACCTCTGCGCAGAAGGACAGCATCAAAGTCAGAATAACAGAGAAAATAGCAAACACGACCGAACCTACAGGAAGTGCGAAGGAAGCGCCACCAACTGAAAGAAATAAAAGAAGTGTTGCAACCATAGGAAACAAAACACGGAAAAGAAAGGGAACGTCAAGGCTCTTATACCTAGACACACTCTTAAAACAGAAGTTAATGAGACGAAAGAAAAGCGCTCCCAGCACAATGAAAATCAGCCCCAAATGCTGCACAACATCGGTAGGAATGCCAAACACAATAATAGTTAACATACGTATTATGGCCACAGCAAATACAATAGATAGACAGCAATACAGCGGATCGCTTACAAAACCCACCATCTGCTTCAATGACGCATTATGTATCTCCGCAAATTGTCTTGTGCAACTTTTATCGAGGAAGCGCCACGACACGAACAAACAAATAGCTGCGAAAGGTATCACACAAAAGAAAGCCGCCTCGATGCTATCTGAGAAGAAATAGCTCACAACGAGACAAAGAAACGCACCGAGAAGCAATGAATTGAGTGCCAAATGCAAAACTCTCTTGCTCTCAAAGTGCGCCAAAACGTTAAACCAAGCTGCAGATGAAAGCCCCAGCCCTAAACCGCCGATAAACGCCCCAATGCATATAGTTACCACTGAAGCTTCAGGTGTAAAAAGGATGAAGATGTAACCAAACAATACAGCAACGTGAGCAACACAGCCAAGAAAAATAAAACGCGAAGTTGTAAGAGCTTTCGGCATCTTCAACGCAAGAAATCCCGCAGCAAGAAGAGAGAGGGCCATTGCGGCACAGAATGGTACGGACCAGTACACAAGCAATGGCAAAAACTCTAACCCCGTAGCAGTACTAAGCGGAAGTCCGCCCCAAAGCGTCATATTTGTCTCAAATACGAACAGTGTGAAGCCAAGAGTGACTACGCCTTCGGCTCTCATCATGCGTATCCCTCCCCCGACACACGGCAACAGGATGGCTCCGTTTGGCTATTTTTAATAATATCCCATAATGCCCAGTCGGTATTCAAATTCAAACCCAGTATTCAACTTTCACCAAACGGGTGTGATGCGTGAACTGGTATTTTTCTGATACAGACACCATCTAGTAAGCGTCGCACATCAGCGAAACAGAGCCAAATCACCAACGCCATGTGAAGTAAATTACGCTGTCGCTTGTTAAGCTGCACGCGATAGCCAAGGCAAAAGCCATGGCAACGAGGAAGGAAACAAGGAGGATATTATGGAATTTACACGCCGTCAATTTCTTGCCGGCACCGGCTTGGGGGTTGCGAGTGCCGCCGCCGTAGGAACCGGACTGGTTGGCTGCTCACCGCAGACAGAAAGCACAAGCGAAAGCGATTCAAGTACCGAAGATGAGCTTATCCCCGCTGCCTACGTCAATCAGCAGGATTATGACTACAGGTCAAGCACCACTGACTTCTCGACATTACTCTCATCCTGGAAACTCGGTAATACAGAGTTTAGCAACCGCATTGTTAAATCAGCTGCAGGATCAGCATGCTACCTCTCTGGTTATGGCGACGAGCTATACGAGTACTACCTCAACTTTGCAAAAGGTGGAGTTGAGATGATTTGGGTTGAAACGGACTTCATTCCCGACGGTGAATTTACGGACGAAATAATATCGTTTGGCAAAAAACTCACCGAAGCCTGTGCCGAATATGGGTCGTATCTTGGCTGTCAGTGGGCAGTATCTAGTGATGTCACCATGACAACCGACGAAATTATTGCACTTGAAGAACGAGCCGCAACCGTTGCCGAAGCCCTTCAGGAGATGGGATTCATTGCAATGGAAATAAATGCGGCGGGCTTTAATATAGGGGCACACTTCTTGTCGCGTTACCACAACACACGCACCGATGAGTATGGTATAGAAAGCCTCGAAAACCGTGCGCGTTTTGTCGTCGAATGCATACAGAAGATCAAAGAAGCCTGCGGTGATGACTTTGCGGTTCAAATTCTTATTGACTGCATCGAGGAACTGGACAACATTGCCAACAATCCCACTATTGCCACGCTCGATAACCAGGTAACAGCCTATCAAAGCAAAGCAAATACCATTGAAGAAGGTATTGAATTTGCAAAGATGTTTGAAGAAGCAGGCGCCGACTCTATGCATCTGCGCCTCGGACCACTCGGCAATCATCCCTGTCAATTTGCAAGCGATTTGTATTTCATACTCAACGGAATCGAAGGCGCTACAGGCTTTGGCAATCAGTTCGACTTCACCAAGCATTTCCAGGGCGCGCTGATCGCTAATCACAGCGGCGCTGGAATGCTGCTTGATGTAGTAGCACGTTACAAGGCAGAATTAAGCATTCCTGTAGGCACTGTCACTTATATGGATCCAGCACACGCGCCCGACTTCTTTGAGGAGGCACTTGCGGACGGAAAGTGCGATTTTTACCTAATGACCCGGCCTCTGACAGTAGACACAGAATATGTCAACAAAATTAAAGAGAATCGCCTTGATGAAATCGCGCCCTGCACACGTTGCCTCCACTGCCATATAGGCAGCAACGAAATGAATGCAACGATGGGCTATTGTCGCGTCAACGCGCTCACCCAACGTGTGATGAGAGATGGTGGTCCGAGTACCTACGAACTACCAGAGGCGGATACGACGAAAAAAGTTATGGTTATCGGAGGAGGACCCGCAGGCATGGAAGCGGCGCGTATCGCTGCGCAACGCGGCCACGAGGTCACCCTATATGAAAAGGGAAGCTCGCTGGGAGGTATGCTGGAGTTTGCCTCCAACGTAAAAGGTCCTCATGAAAATCTCGATGACCTTAGAACGTATCTCGAATATCAGCAGGAGATTTGCGGTGTCACTGTAGTGCTCAATCAGGAGGTTGACGCTTCATTCATTGAGTCAGAATCCCCTGATGCCGTCATTCTCGCCACAGGCGGCAAACGACCTGATGCCCCAGTCGAAGGCAACGATACGGTTCAGGTAGTGGATTTTGAAAACTTCCTCACCACTGACATGGGAGATAACGTCGTAGTATGGGGTTCCAACGCCCAAGCATTTGACTGCGCCTTATGGCTTACAGTTCACAAAAAGAATGTCGTAATGGTGACCCCAAGCGCCAACGAGGAACTGGACGAACAGCAGTCTCAGCACGCATTCCGCTTTATATCCACAGCACTCTATTCGCTAGGAATGAAGGTTTGGCCTGGGGCATCGATTCAGGAAGTTCAGGATGGGCAGATCGTTATCGAAACCGAAGTGGGTACAAATGTGACAATCGCCTGTGATGCAATAGTCAACGCTGGAGATATGGAAGCCGACACCTCTATCCTTGATGATATTTCTGTCGAAGAAACCTACGCCATAGGTGACTGCAACGAGCCATACAACATTGCGCTCGCCATCCGTTCAGGCAATGATGCAGGACGTGCGGTATAGCACTCGTAATTTCCGTGCATCCACAACACGCAAACCAAAGGGTGCTTGCCTCCCCTCCCGCAAGCACCCTTTGTCATATCAAAGAGAAACAATAGGCATTACCAGTAGCCTCCCACTGTTAAAACAGCACAAAGTGTTTATACTCTTTTTAACCTGACCATACTGCAGGCGGTATAAAATACCTTGCCAAAAAAGTGCATCACCAGAAGCACCACCAGGGTGAGCACGCTTACAGCGCTGATACTCCCAAATATCCAAACACCTGCGCCACACTCATTTAAGGCAGCCACACTCATTTAAGGCAGCTCGCACAATCTTGGCGTAAAAAAAAATACCGTCCTCCAAATTGATGCAGAGCGATTCGCGGCCGTGGCCAACATT
>CAZOKL010000133.1:0-4688 GCA_964580305.1 uncultured Bacteroides sp. | reverse complement strand
TCCTCTTGAATCCATGAACTGGCCCATCGTACTCTTTAGTGGCAAGCCCTGTAAACACCTTGCTGAAAATGCATCTGCTCTGTTAATCTGGAAAAATTACACAACGTTTATTGCACCTGACTCTGCTGCTCTGCATTATATCTGTCTCCCATGATTGGAATTTCGGCAACCAAATCTTCCAGCTCTTTCCATTCTTCCGCTGTAAGTGCAAAATCTAATGTATGGAGGTTTTCTTCCAAATGAGAAAGTTTTGTTGTGCCAGGAATAGGAACTATCCACGACGCTTTCTGCAATAGCCAGCCAAGAGCTAGCTGTGCCGATGTCATGCCCCGTTCACGTCCGAAGCGTTGCAGTATATTCACAATCCGATAATTGGCACGCATAGCTTCCGACGTGAAGCGAGGCAACGTGTTGCGGTTGTCGTTATTGGGGTCGAATTGCGTGTATTCATTCAAATCACCACCCAGAAAACCACGGTTCATCGGACTATAAGGCACGAAACCGATGCCTAATTCACGACATACGTCAAGTACACCGTTCTTCTCCACTTCACGATGCATCAGATGATATTCACTTTGAATAGCAGTAAGCGGACAGACAGCATGTGCTTTACGAATGGTGTCTGCATTGACTTCGCACATTCCCCAATGCAACACTTTTCCTTCTTTCATTAAATCTTGAATGGTTCTAGCTACATCTTCTATTGGAGTATTACGGTCAAAACGATGCTGGTAAAACATCGGAATGACATCCACGCGAAGACGTTTCAACGACTCTTCACAATATCTGCGGATGGTTTCCGGACGACTGTCTTGCCGTCCGGTCGCCTTCCCGTCAATTATTTCATGACCGAATTTTGTAGTAACGTTTACTTTACCCTTAAGCTCTTCCAATGCCTCTCCTACCAGCAACTCATTGCTTAACGGACCGTAGATGATGGCGGTATCGAACAGGGTCACGCCTCTGTCGACAGCTTCGTGCAGCAGACGGATACATTGTTTCTTGTCAGGATGTTGGCTGCGGTTATAGGTCATGCCCATTACGCCAAATCCCAAAGCCGACACATCGAAAGCCGCTTCACCTGTACCCAATATGCGGTGAGAAATACCCTCGGCTGTTTTCATTCCATCTGGCGTTGTGCTTGTTACTATCCGTTCAGCCGCTTGTGTTTTTTCCCAAGCCGGGGTTACTACCAATGCTGTGCTTATGGTTGCCGCCGTTTTCAAAAAGCCGCGGCGACTGATATGCTTGCCGTTTGAGTCTTTCATTGTTCCGATTTTTTAGGTTTGATTTCTTTTATAACTCTCGCCGGATTGCCAGCAACAACTGTAAAAGGCGGAACAGAATGTGTCACTACGCTGTTTGCTCCGACTATGGAGCCATATCCAATTGTAACACCTGGCAGAATAGTGGAGTTAATGCCTATCCATACTTTATCTTCAATGACAATAGGACGTCCGTATGTAGCACTCCGATTGTCCGGATCTGGATCGTGATTGATTGTAATTAGATTTACCTTCGGAGCAATAAACACATCATTGCCCAATGTAATGCCTCCACGGTCAAAAAAGGTACAACCTTGTTGTATCCAGCACCGTTTCCCCATACGAATATTCTTGCCGAAATCCACATAGAAAGGTGGAAGCAGTGTAACAGATTCATCTATCTCACGCCCCGTGATGCGAGAAAGATAATCATGGACTTCTTCTTGGGTATGCCAGCCGACATTAAGCTCACTTGCCAATTTCATTGTTTCCCAAATAGTATCAATCAACTTATCGTAGCCCAATTCGTCAGGAGAAACCATTTCGCCCGACAGATCTTTTTTGAAAATGTCTTCCATAAATTCTTTACTTTCATTTTTTATAAAAGCAAAGATCAGGAACATATTCCGTAAATGTTTTGCTCCTCAGCTCAACCTATTTTGTTCCCTAGCTCAATTATTGCTATTTGCAGGAGAGAAACCATACATTTCCTTATATGCCTTTGAGAAATGCGAAAGATTTCTGAAGCCTACCGCATAACAAATGTCAGTCACCCTCCTCTTTCCTGACAAGATGAGTTGATGGGCTGCCTCTAGACGGCGGCGAATAAGCCATTTACGGGGAGAAAGGTTGCTTATTTTGGCAAAATCGCGCTTGAATGTTGCCAAGCTACGTCCTGTATAGCTTGCGATTTCATCCATAGAAAGATCGTACATATAGTTTTCATTCAGAAAATCAAGTATATCAATTTTCCAAGGTTCAACGAAATCAAACAGCGAAGCAAAAAGATTCTTATCCGTATTGAGAAGCACATACAGCCCTTCTGTCATTTTCAATTTCAACACATCATCGGTAGGTTTCACTCCCGAATCAAAATAAGGCAAGACGGATTCAAAGAGACTACGGATGTCGGGACGTTTTTCGGGCAAAATATACAGGCTTGCGTCTCCACGTTTCGACTTATCAGGTATATCCTTACGGTCAAGATTATTATAAAATTCACGAAGGAACGGTCGTGAGAATTTCAGCACTACCGAACGATATGGCTTTCCTTCTTCCACATATTTCTGCAACCACATCCGATTATCACGACGCATAAAGGCACAACCGCCTTCTCGCAATATGGTTTTCTTTCCATTGTCGTTTATCTCTAATTTGCCAGAACAAAGATAGATAAGCGTATGCTCGCGGTTTTCGTGCGCACATTCTCTGTCGTCCGTGAAATAACTTGCTATGAACACGTTTGAACAATCAAATACATCCAATTTTTCCATCGTTTCATAATATTTCTTGCAAAAAACGGCGTTTATTACATGAGTTCGGGATAATAAGGTTGTTGATAGATAGGATAGGTAATCACGAATATCTTTCGCATCTTTATATCTGATAAACAATACTTCAACGAAAGAAAAAGCATAGATTACCAAAAACGAAATTACAGATATTTTCTGTACATTGGATGAGTTCAGCAGGAAATTTTATGTAGAAATTGCGTCGGGAAGCTCATATCCTTCACAACACCCACTATCGGATCACCAAGCATCGCTTTTCGGCAGTAAATCATGACCATCCTGAAAGTGTTCCATTTCGGAATATTCGTCAACATCAAACATTATGATCTACATCACATCAATATGTACCTTTAGCTGGAATACCCCGATGAAGTATCTTATAACAGAATAGGTTTGTCGAATAGGAAAGCCACGTGTTCTTCAAACTAAAGTTCTTCCCGAAACGTTGCAACGTTGTCATTGAACAATCAAAACAACTGACTTGTTATAATACAATCTTAAACTTGCATATGTTGAGAAATTTTGTGAATATTGCATATAAATTACGCAACAATGATTGTAAATTAATAGCTTAACCACTGTCAATTTGCTTATAATCAGCAATATATACAATTTTTATTTATCTTCTAAACTTTTAATTCTACCAACGGGTAGGATAATATATTATGTTATGGACAAGTATTTGATAAGACGCTATTTGTTGTTTATTATTTCGGTATCGTTCAATGCATTCGGCATATCTCTCATTACTAAAGCATTGTTAGGTACGACGCCCATCACAAGCGTCAATTACGTGTTAAGTATGTTCACTCCACTGACAATGGGACAATGGACAATCATTGTCAATCTGTTGTTTGTTGCACTTGAAACCTTGTTGATGAAACGGGAAGACTTCCGGAACGACCGCCACATCTTTTGGCTGCAAATCCCCATATCGCTCTGCTTCGGCATATTCATCGACTGCTTCATGTACATGCTGTCTTGGTTGAATCCGGAAGCATATATATGGCAACTCGTGAGCCTATGTATTGGTTGCTTCATCTTGGCAGCCGGCATCGCACTCGAAGTGAAAGCAAATGTAGCAATGGTAAGCGGTGAATACTTCGTGCGGGTCATCTCCCGCCGTTTACATACAGATTTCGGATATACGAAACTGGGATTTGACATTTCACAAGTGGTGATAGCCGCTGCTTTATCCCTTGCCTTCATGTCAAACATCCGAGGTATACGCGAAGGGACTGTTGTTGCAGCATTTGTGGTGGGTCCCATCGTGCACTGGATCAGCCCTTACCTCCATTCTCTTGACCGGTGGATCAGCGAGAAAGCAGCGCCCATTGCATCCGCAACGGGTAAAGGTGTAATTGTGACAATTGCCCGCGAATTTGGCAGTGGAGGACATCTGTTGGGCGAAATGTTAGCAAAGAACTTAGGCATCAAACTCTATGACAAGGCTTTCATCCATTTGGTTGCACAGCAAAACGGGATGGACGAAAGTTACATTCGAAAAAATGAGCAATCCATTCCCTCTTTCTGGTTGAAGTGTATCCAGAATTACAATACGGCATTGGAACGCAGCTTATCACCTGATGACATACTATTCCTGGCTGAGAGTAAAATCATCCAAGATATTTCAAAGGAGTCCTGCATCATTGTCGGACGCCTAGCGGATTTCATCCTGAAAGACCGTCCAAATGTAATCCGTGTGTTCTGCCACACCGACATGAAAAACGCATGTCAACGTTGCATACAAGAATACGGTGTGAAACCGGAGAATGTCGAAGCGGAGATACGTCGTATCAATCGCAACCGCTCCACACACTACGAATACTATACAGGCGAACGATGGGGCGATTCTTATCGATATGACCTAACGATAAATACAGACAACGTAGGGCTGGATGTAGCTTGCAAG
>CAZOKL010000132.1:0-4699 GCA_964580305.1 uncultured Bacteroides sp. | reverse complement strand
GTATTCAAGAACCAAGCAGGCACGACACGCACAGCACGAGGACAACCATCAGCACTTCTGCCCGGGTGTTGATTCGGATGGCCCGCTCGCAGTCTGCCGATGTCAGGTCGCGCTCCGTGCTTCCGATGTAAGGTTTCCAGAACGTTTTACCGAAATAATCGTGTGGCCCCCCGAAACGGCAGTCCAGAATCCCGGCCAGGGCGGCCTCCGGGAAGCCGGAGTTCGGACTTGCATGCTGTCGTCCGTAACGTGCCACGAAACGGAACAGCGAGAGACGTCCGCTGACGAGTGTCATGAGGCAGGCCGTCAGGCGTGCAGGCACGTAGTTGGCCACATCGTCTGTGCGTGCCGCCACACGGCCGAACAACTGATAGCGCTCGGTTCTGTAGCCAATCATGGAGTCAAGCGTGTTGACCATTTTGTAGGCCATCATGCCGGGCACCCCCAGGAGCATGTACCAGAACAGGGGGGCAATCACGCCGTCGCTCAGGTTCTCGGCCAATGTCTCCAATGCCGCCGTGCGCACCTCCTGTGCCGACAGTTGCTGCGTGTCGCGCCCCACAATGCGAGCCACTTGCTTGCGCCCCTCGTCCAGCGAGCGGTCCACGGCGCGAAACACGTCGCGCACCTCCCGCTTGAGTGTCGTTCCGGCCAGGCAATAGAACACGAGCACTGCGGAAACACAGGCTTCTGTCCACACTCCTCCCACAGTTCTCAACGCCCACAGAAACGCATCTGTCAGAACATACACGCCGGCAATCAGCATGACGGCAAGCACGGCTCCCTTCAGCATCCGGCGGGTCCCCTTGTTCCACTTGCGCTCGCCCGCAGCTATCAGTCGGCCAAACCACACGACCGGGTGCGGCATTCCCGCAGGGTCGCCCAACACATGGTCAAGAATCCATCCCCCCAACAGAGGGCACATACGTAACACTATTCCTGTCATCTGCTTGTCAATATGTTTTGTCTTAAAAGTCCGCCATCCATTCCATAAACGCCTGCACGAGCGCGCGGTTTTCCTCCTTGCGTTGGGTCGCGAGCCGGAAGTAGCTGTCGTCCAGCCCGGAGAAGTTTGAGGCATCACGAATCAGGAAGCCATGGCGCTGCACCAGGAAGTCCTTCAAAGCCACGGCCTTCCCCATGCGCAGACGCAACAGGAAGAAATGCGTGTCGCTGTCCCACACTTCAACCATCTTGGTGCGGCGCCAATCGGCCACAAACTCGTCCTTCAAAGCGAGATAAGCCTCCAGGTCGAGAGGCAGTTCAAACCTTTTCTCCAAAGCATAGAATCCGGCCTCAATGGCCAATGCATTGACCGACCAGGGCATCCGCTGCGCCCGAATCAGGCGCACGACGGCTTCATTGGCGGTGAGGAATCCGGCCCGAAGCCCCGGAATTGCAAAATGCTTGGTCAGCGAATGAATCAGGATGATGTTGGGAAACGCCGCCGCCTCATGCACCGTAAACAAACGTTTCAATGTGAACGCCTCGTATGACTGGTCGATGACGAAGAGCGTGTGAGGATGCGAGCAAATCCAGTCTTTCAGCCCGTCATAATCCCTTACCTCACCCGTGGGATTGTTGGGGTTGCAAAGCCAAACGATGTCGGCCGGAGGCAGGCTGTCGCCGCTGTAAAAGCCGCAGACCTGATGCCCGTGCAGGCGGCAGGCGTCTGCATACTCACTGAATGTTGGCATCCAAACGGCGCTTTTCTTGCCACGAAAGGCCTGGGCTATGAGATAGATGGCCTCCGTTGCACCATTGGTGAAGCAGACAGAAGAAGCAGGCACATGGAAGAATCCGGCCAGGGCAGCCTCCAATGAAGCCGGCTCAGGCTCCGGATAGCTGCACAGACGCGGCAGGGATGCAGACAGTCGCTGGAAAAGCTCGCTGTGGTCAATGCCATTAAACACATTGGAGCTGAAATTGCTCATGATAGGGGTCGAATAACGATATAAGTCGTCACCATGTCCGTTAATCATTGTGTTGTAATATTTTGTAAAGCAAGGGCATGTTCAGATGAGCACGAACATGGGATGCCAGTTTATCGTATTGTTCGTTCTTGAAAGTTTCATAGTCCAATGCCTGAGAATGGCTTGTTTGGCTCAAATATGGGGCCAGCAGGGCATCTATAATCTTCGGATTGTCCAGAATGCCGTGAATGTATGAGCCCATGCAATGGTCTCCAGCACAACAGCCTTCAGTCGTCCCGTCCGGAAAATGATTAAGCGCAACGGCCTCTTCTCCCTCCAACGGACAGGTACGCCCCATGTGAATCTCATACCCTTGGCACAAGGCATCCACATTCCGAAAACGGAACTTTACCTGCCGCGTGACTTTCTCGGCGGTGATGGTGGTTGTCACCGGAAGCAGGCCAAGTCCTGGCAGACGGGTGATGTTTCCCTCCACACCGTCAGGGTCATGGACGTCTTGTCCCATCATCTGATATCCGCCACAAATGCCAAACACCGTGGCTCCTCGTCTGCTGGCACGCTGAATGGCCTGTGCCGCTCCGTTCCGACGGAGTTCATACAGGTCGCTCAAAGTACTTTTTGTTCCGGGCAGAAGGATGATGTCGGCTTTCTCCAGTTCCTCCGTGTTGTTCGTGTAATATAAATGTACACGTTCGTCGCGCTCCAGTGTGTTGAAATCTGTGAAGTTTGACAAATGACGGAGAAGGACGACTGCCACGTTTATCTTTCCCTGCATGGACTGGAAATGCTTATTCTGCAAATCGACCGAATCTTCTTCATCAATGTATATATCCTTCAAGTAAGGGATAACACCAAGAATCGGCACATGACACAAATCTTCAAGCATCTTCCTTCCCTGCTCAAAGAGGCGGAGGTCTCCCCGGAATTTATTGATGATGACGCCCTTGATTCTTGCCCGGTCGTCTGGTTCCTGCAACATAATGGAACCATAGACACTGGCAAACACTCCTCCCTTGTCTATGTCGCCCACCAGAAGCACATCGGCCTTGGCATGTCGGGCCATCGGCATGTTTACCAAGTCCGTGTTCCGAAGGTTTATCTCCGCAATGCTTCCGGCTCCCTCCATCACAATCGGATTATAGCGGGTCGCCAATCGGTCGTATGCGGCACACACGGCTTTTCGCAATTCGTCACGCCCCTCACGCTTAAAGTAATCATAGGCGTCCCTGTTGCCAATGGGGCGTCCGTTGAGCACGACCTGTGAAGTCTTGTCCGAGCTGGGCTTCAGCAGCAGCGGGTTCATATCCGTGTGACAAGGAATTCCGGCTGCTTCCGCTTGCACAGCCTGAGCACGTCCAATCTCTAATCCTTCTGGTGTGGCATAAGAATTAAGCGCCATATTCTGTGCTTTGAAAGGAGCGGGATGATAACCGTCTTGCTTGAAAATGCGGCAAAGAGCAGTTGCAAGAATACTCTTGCCCACGTCACTGCCTGTCCCAGCAAGCATCAAAGGATGCAATGGTGTTATGTTGGTCACTGTCATTATCAGGTTCTTATAATCGATTGACATTAATTCATTCTGCAAAGATACGCGTGTATGAGATAAATAACAAAGCTAATTTACATTAGTAAGCCCTAAAAAATAACGGGAATACTTATCTTAGGCTTGTATATCTTTGTCCGGCAAAGTTAGAATATGTTCTTCACCCCGTTTCTGGAAAATCTCTGGGCTGGCAATCAGAGTCTTAAGCATAGCCGTGCGCCGCATAGAGGGCGTGCTCGGGCGGAAACTAGTCCGCCCGGGCACGGACTCTATTCCGCTCTCGCCCGCCATTAAGGGGGCGTCTGGGGCTTGTTTTTTCTCTGGTTTGCAGATGACTGTATGATTCAAATCGTGACGACTTTCTCTTTCAGGCATGACAAAAAGTCTGTTTCTGTATTCTTTAGAATAGAAGGATTGGTAAACATAGTTTTCATAAATTTAAAAAGCCGCCGAAATGGTTTAAAAAGAGATGCAAAGGTTTAAATCCGTGTTTCGGCATCTGTCAATATTTCCGTAGGGCACGACATTTGCAAGAATTTAGATGAACGACAAGGCCGAAAGGCTGGACGAACAAAAAAAATTATTAACTAAAAAATAGGAGATTACAACTATGATGCCGAGTAGAAAATACAACAATCAGAACTGGTTACCGAGTATCTTTAATGATTTTTTTGATAATGATTGGATGTTGAAAACCAATGCTACAGCTCCTGCAATCAATGTCATTGAAAGTGACATGGACTATAAAGTGGAAGTTGCAGCTCCGGGTATGACAAAGGACGACTTCAACATTCACTTGACTGAAGACAATGAACTGGTCATCACGATGGAAAAGAAAAATGAAACGAGTGAAGGCGACAAAAACAACAAGAAATATCTTCGTCGTGAGTTTTCTTACACAAAATTCCAGCAAGCCCTGGTTTTGCCTGATGATGTGGAGAAAGAAAGAATCAGTGCAAATGTTGTCAATGGCGTCCTGACCATTGATTTGCCGAAGCGCACTCCTGAAGAAAAAGCAAAAGTCAATCGTGTGATTGAAGTTCGCTGATCTGCCTGTACGGCAACAATATATGGAAGAGCCCTTTCCCGACAGTATGTACCAATCGGGAAAGGACTTTTTTTATTGCCTATAAACCGACAGAGAGAACATTTCCGGAAAGATGTGTGGTTAATTACTCTGAATTGGATACTTTTGTCTGAGCAATTATGCAATCGTTAAAGA
>CAZOKL010000131.1:0-4762 GCA_964580305.1 uncultured Bacteroides sp. | reverse complement strand
CGGGAATAGAAGGTGTATTCGATGTGCCTTATAGCGGCTTTTGTCTAAACCCACCGGAGTCTAACATTGAGCATATTCCAGACAAATGAAAAAAGGAGCTGTGTCAAAAACAGACTTCGATGCTTATCTCTCAGACACAAATAATTTGTCTGAAAAGCCCTGTTATGACACAGCTCCTTTTATTTTTATAATCAAACCTAACTGAAACTGCTACTTTTGAATTTCCAACTTGTTATATTCCTCATCAGTAACAGGCTCCAACCATTCGTTTGACGTGTTTTCACCAGGAACTTCAAAAGCCAGGTGGGCAAACCAGCTGTCGGCCGCTGCACCATGCCAGTGTTTCACGTTGGCAGGGATATGAATCACATCACCCGGGAGCATCTGCACGGCAGGTTTACCTTCCTCCTGATACCAGCCGCGACCAGCCACACACACGAGCAACTGGCCTCCACCTTTCGTTGCATGATGAATGTGCCAGTTGTTTCGACAGCGAGGTTCGAACGTCACGTTAGAGAACGGAACCTGTTCTTTAGAAATCGGAGCCAAATAGCTGTTTCCAATGAAATATTTCGCATAGGCTGTGTTGGGCTCGCCAATGGGGAATATCATCTCACGCTGAAAAGCAGTCTTGGCATTGTCATCTGCAACATCTTCCGTCCACACATCTTTTGCCAGACGAAACGCGCCCCACGCATTAGGCCAACCGGCATAAAACGCGATGTGGGTGAGCATCTCGGAAATCTCGGTGCGGGTGACACCGTTGCTCTTGGCAAACTGCAAATGATGAGCAAGTGAAGAGTCAATGATGCCCTTGCCCACAAGGGTGGCAATGGTAATCATGCTGCGATCGTGCGGACTCAATCCCGGACGATTCCACACCTCACCGAAGAGGACATCGTCGTTCAGTTCTGCAAACATGGGAGCAAATTCACCCAACTGTACACGACCGGCAGTCTGCGTAATCTTTTCTTGTGCCATAATGTTCTGAATATTAAATGTTGAAAAAAGCATCCCTACGAAGAGGGCCTTTGTTACGGTCTTTATCTTCATAAGCCTACATTATTATATATGAATAATTGGTTTCTGTAGACAAAGGTAGTTCAACGAGGAGAAATGGCAATAGTCAGATTACAGATGGTTGTAACCATTTTACAGATTTTCGGGCGACAACAGCTGACGTCTCAGGTTGCCCCATAAATCGCGTCCGAACAACAGCCAGGCAAGCGTCCCAGCCACGGCAAGAAACACAAAAGCAAACACCAGCACCTTGCGGCTCATCCCCGAAGGCTTCAGCGGGACAGTGGCAGGCTCCACAACGGCAAACACGGGCTTGGCCTCCTGCACCTTGGCCTGCGCCACCTGTAGTTGGTTGGCCACCTGACTATAGACCTGATAGGCCAGTTGCATGTCGTTCTGCAAACGCTCCTGATGAGCACGCACACTCTGCAAAATGATGTGCTGGTTGGCATCCACATAGGCGGCATACTTTTGTTGGGCATCGTAATAGTCCGACTGGCGTTCATGGAAAAGTTTCTCCAGATAGTCACAGTCGGCCTGTGCCTTGCGGCTGCGATAGTCGATAATGTATTCCTGCAACCTCACAGCCACACTGTCGGCCACGGTGGCAGCCACCACAGGGTCTTGCAGGGTGACGGAGAGTGTGGTTTTTCCCGTCTTCTTGTCCACTTCGGCCACAATGTTCTGACGCAACATCTCCACCTTGGCTGCCTGTTTCTTTGTCAGACGGAAGGGGTCGATGGTGTCTTCTGCCATCTCCTTATCGACAAAAAGTGACATCACAGCCCCGACAGCCTGCCCCGGCAAAGCAACCACGTAAGCCCACCACGGCCGACGCTGTTTGTCCAAATAAGCAGCCAGGGTGGTGTCTGTCCGACCGTCGTCAGTCAGCACACGCACACCGAACATCTCAAGCAGAAAAGGTGTCGAACCCACGATGTCGGCCGAGAGAGCCGCACCCAGGGCATCTTCCCCATCCATACCCACACTGCCAAGCCCCACCAGCGAGGACAGACCGGAAAGACTTCCGCCTGTCTGTCCTGATTCAGGCGCAAGCGTCACACTCACAGTGTATTGCCTGGGCATACTGAATGCCACGATACACCCCAGCAACAACCCGACACCGGCTGCCTTCAACAATGTGCGACGGCAAGCCCATGTGCGACGGAGCAAATCCATCCAATCAATTTCAATTATATCTTCGTCTTTTTCATTCATAGTCATTTCATATTTTCAACAAAACAGGATTCAATGTTTATTCAGGCCGTATGTTCCGCGTCATTTGCGCCAAGCATTGCCGAGCATCATCAGCCCCCTCACTTGGAGATGAGGTTGGCAATGGTGGCAATAGTCATGGCCACAGTGCTAAACGAGCTGACCGTTGCCAGTGTCTGGGCGACGTTCTGACGCTTCATCTTCGCAGGCACGACGATCTGGCATCCCGGCTCTATCTGTTTGCGACCCGAGCCTTTTACCTCGGCCACCTGACCGTTCATGTAAATGATAAAGGCACTGCGCTTACGGGCATTGTTGGCATAGCCACCGGCCTGGCTCAAATAATCCTTGAAACTGCCTCCCTTAGTGTAGACCACCGTGTTGGGCATCATCACCGCACCGGCAATCTTCACCGTGTTGTCATACTCGGGCACTTCCAGATGGTCGCCCTCACGAAGCACCACGTCTGCATCCGTGCCCGGACTGGCCAAAGCCTCTTCCAGATTGATGCCGACGGTGAAAGTGTCCTCCACACGAATATTGAGCGAATCAAGATCCTGTATGCCTGTCTCCCGCTGAATCAGGCGGATAACCTCCTCCATACGCGCCTTCTCCTCAGCGTTGGCTTTGCGGGTGAGCTTCGCCCCTTTGACATAAGCAAACTTCGTCAGTCCTCCGGCCTTGTTCACAAGGTCGCTCAGACGCTCATTCTTGTTAGAAAGCGTATAGGTGCCTTCATAGTTCACCTCACCGCCGATGCTGACATTAAGCTGTTCGCTGTAGACCGGACTGCGACGCACAAACACCTGGTCATAAGGCTGAAGCGTGAAGCCGGGCTCACCGTCAATCACAAACCCGTCTTTCAGGGCAAACGTGTAGAGCTGTGCCCGCTCATTTCCCCGGCTCTCACTCTGCGGGTCCTTGATGCGCCGCGACACATCAACACGCACCAGGCTGGCCGCATCGTTCAGTCCACCGGCTTGGATGACGAGGTCTTCCAGCGTCATGTTGTCTGCATACGGATATTCGCCCGGTCGGGACACCTCACCCGCAATGGTCACAGGCCCCCAATCCTGAAGATCGTGTATGCTGGGGATGTAGAGAATATCGTTGCGGGAGAGTGCCACATCGGGGCTGGTGTTTTCCATGATGCCACGAATGTCGAGCTGAAGCACTTCATGCGTCAGGTTCTCACGCTCACGATAAAGCACGGCCCGATTGAGAAAAGCATCTCCCCTCAGTCCATCGGCCTTTGCAATGAGCTGGCGCACGGTCTGCACTTCACGCCCCAACTGGTAGATTCCCGGCCGGTAGACCGCTCCACGCACCTCCAGTTTGTTTTCGAAGCGGTCAAGTATGGCATCCACCGTCATCACGTCGCCGTCACGCAGTTGAAAAGCCGAGTAGTCACTCCGGTCGACAGTGGCCACCTGATACTCCTTGCCGTTCTGCCGCACCACACGCACAGCCTGTGTGTAGGCATCGGCCGCGAAACCACCGGCATAGCGCAGCAGGGTGGCCAACGACTCATCGGTCTTCATTTCATAGCGCATGGGGCGTTTCACCTTGCCGTCCACCTGCACCAAAGCCTCATAGGGAGGCACAATCACCACGTCGCCTTCCTGCAAGCGGATGTCGTCTTGCACCTTGCCCTGCATGATGAAATCATACACATCCACCACAGCTACTTTCTCGCCTCCACGCACCAACTGAACATCGCGCAAGCTGCCAAGGCCGTTCACCCCTCCGGCCCGATAGAGCGCATGAAACACGGTGGAGAAAGCCGACAAGGCATACGTGCCGGGCTGCACCACCTCTCCCATAACATTGATTTGAATGGTGCGTGTGTTGCCCAGCGTGAGTTTGATTTGCGACGTGGGCTTGGATGCGTCCACGCCCGAATAAATCTTGTTCAACTCTTTGCGCAAAAAGTCGTTGGCCTCTTCCACGGTCATGCCGCTCAAGTAGACCAGTCCGATGTTTTGGATGTTGATATAGCCATCGGGCGAAATGGTGCTCCGGATGCTGTTTTGGTTGGCTCCCCAGATGTCAATGATGACCTCGTCGCCAGGGCCCAGCCGATAGTTGGGTGGCGTGGCCAGATTGACACTCGGCTCAAAGGTCAGGTTGCGCGTGTTGAAAATGTTACGCCCGAACACCTGGTCAGAATCCAACCCCTCCGGTTTTTCTTCCAACATGGTCGAAACGTCTTCTTCTGTTTGCACACGCAAACGGTCTTCCGCCTGCACCGTTCCTACCACATTTCCACCACTCTGACTTTGACTTTCATAAAGATTTCTCACCCGCTCTGCCTGTTCGCGGGTCACCCCACGGCGAGCCAGCTCTGTGGCCATTTGCCGCTGGTCTTTGCCCTGCTTCACACCGTCATTGACATATTGCAGAACTTGTTCGTCGGTCATAGACTGTGCCTGGACCGCAGTCGCCCCCATCAGCAGAAACAACGTCACGATTAAAAGTAATTTTTGCTTCAGCATACTACTGTTCTTATTTGAGTTTTGATTTATTC
>CAZOKL010000130.1:0-4881 GCA_964580305.1 uncultured Bacteroides sp. | reverse complement strand
CTTCGCTGCGTGGCAAGGTTGACCTTATCTATATAGACCCTCCCTTTGACAGCAAAGCTGATTATAGGACAAAAATAAATCTGCCCGGTGTGGACATAGAGCAGAAACCGACGGTGATGGAGCAGTATGCGTATGCGGATATGTGGAAAGAAGGTTCTATTTCTTATCTAAAGATGATTTATCCTCGTTTGGTTTTAATGCGTGATCTTCTATCAGAAAAGGGTACTTTTTATATACATATAGATTGGCATGTTGGGCATTATGTAAAATTATTGTTAGATGATATATATGGGAAGGAGAATTTTCGTAATGAAATAGTCTGGAAATATACAGGCTCTTTGCAACCTCAAAATGATTTCGCAAGGAAACACGACATTATATTCAGATATAGCAAAACTGATAGTGTTGTATTCAATCCTATATATGTGCCATATTCAAAAGGGACTATTAATCGTTTTGATCATGAAGATGATTTTGGTAGATATAAAATAACCTATCGAGATGGAAAAGAATATAAGACTTATATGAAACAAGGGAAGCCTATAGAAGATGTATGGATAGAAGACGATATAGTAGAAATCCCTATTGTAATGAAAAATGCCAAAGAGTTTACAGGTTATGCAACTCAAAAACCTGAAAAGCTCCTCGAACGCATCATCAAAGCCAGCAGCAACGAAGGCGACCTTGTTTGCGACTTCTTTGGCGGAAGCGGCACCACGGCAGCCGTGGCCGAGCGTCTGGGCCGCCGCTGGATAACCTGCGACATTGGCAAGCCCGCCTCCCTCATCATGCGCAAGCGGTTCATTGATCAGGGTGTCAAGCCTTTCCTCTATCAAGGCATCGGCGACTATCAGAAAGAGATTTTCAGTTCAAACAAATTGGTTCGTCGGGTGGGCGACTTGAGCCGCATCGTGATGCAGCTCTACGGCGCCATCCCCTTCACCGACGAGCAGCTGAACGACCGCAACTGGGGCTACGTCAAGTCCACACGCACACTGGTGTTGGTGGACAGCCCCAACAAGCTGACGGGCACCGCCACTCTGCGCCGTGCCTATGAAGCTCGCCAGACTTTGCTGGGTGGCGGCTGGAGCAAGGTGGTGGTGCTGGGCTGGAACTTTGCCTTCGACGTGAGCGAGGCCATCCGCCGTTACGGCGACGGCGTGGAGGTGCTGGTCATCCCGCCCGACCTGATGGACAAACTCGTCAAAAAGGGGCTGAAGAAGCTGGTGGACGACAAGTCTGTGCGCTTCAGCACCTTGCAATATCTGGTGTGCAAGCCCGTGAAGGTGCAGCCCGCCTCGGCAGACGAGGACAGTCTGGTGGTGGAGCTGGAGAACTACGTCCTCCTCTCACCCGACAACATCCCCCTGGACGACCGCGACAAGGAGAAGCTGCAACAGGTCATTGACCGCGACCCGCTCTCCCTCATCGAATATTGGAGCATCGACCCCGACTATGACGGCATCACCTTTCGCAGCCGCTGGCAAGACTATCGCGAGAACACGGCCAACGACCGCGACCCGCTGCACTGCATCTACCGGGCCGAGCTGCGCGTGCCCCATAAGGAACGCCGCACGGTATGCGTCAAGGCGGTGGACGTGTTCGGCTTCGAGAGCATGGTGGTGGAGACACTAAAATGAAACGTAACAAACATAATTTTACCAGGATGAAAGAATTACAAGAAGAAACGTTCGAAACGGTGGGCTATGCAGACAGCCTTGAAAGTATGCGTGCCAAGATTGAAGAGCGCATCCACTGGCGTGTGGTCGGCATTGTCCCCTCCACACAGTTTACCTATAAAAACAAGGAGTGTTACGACCTCATTACCCTCAGAGGTGTCCGTAACGACATGGTCATCGTGAATGAGGACGGGAAATACGCGCTTTATTATATGAGCCTATGAAGCCGGACCTGTCACTTGAACTGGCCCGCCGCCTGAGCAGCCGTGCCAATGCCGCCTTTGCCGACGGCACGATGCTGGAGGCTGTGACACCCGTTACTGCCGACCTGCTGCGGCATTGGTTCACGGAACCTTATGTGAATGAGCGCGACATGAACTTTCACGAAGGGCAGCGGCAATCTATCCTCAACGTCATCTATCTGCACGAGGTGTTGCGCGTGCAGACCGTGCTCGACATCTACGAGCGCGTGGCCCCCGACCTGATGCCCGAGGCCGACCTGGGCACGCTGGCCCGGGCGAAATATCATTTTCCCAAATATGCCGTGAAGATGGCCACGGGCACGGGCAAAACCTGGGTGATGCACGCCCTGATGCTGTGGCAATTTCTCAATGCACGCCGCGAGGAGACACCCTCCGGACGCTACACCCGCCACTTTCTGGTGGTGGCGCCGGGTCTCATTGTTTATGACCGCCTGCTCGATGCCTACCAGGGGCGCATCCGCCCCGGAACTACGGAGAGAGACGTGCAGGACAACGACTTCCACCGCAATGCAGAACTCTTCCTGCCGCCCGCCTACCGCGAGGAGGCTTTCAGCTTCATTGAAAACAACACAGTGGAAAAGGAGGAAATAGGCCGCAAGGTGACTGGCGGCGGACTGATAGCCTTGGCCAACTGGCATCTCTTTCTCTCCAAAGAAGAGACGCCCCGCGACGAAGATTCCCCACAGGCCATAGTGGAGGACCTGTTGCCGGTGCGTCCCGGCCTCAGTGCGGGCAACCAGCTCGACACCCTCGACCGCCGTTTTCTGCGCGGAGACGCCGTGGACCATCTGGCGGCACTGCCCGAACTGATGGTTATCAACGACGAGGCGCACCACATACACGAACACAAGAAGGCGGGCATGGTGGAGGAAGTGGAGTGGCAGAAAGGGTTGGACCACATTGCCGGCGGCAAGCAGGGGCGTTTCATCCAGCTGGACTTCTCCGCCACGCCATACGACACGGTGGGAAGCAACCGGGAGAAGCACTACTTTCCACACATCGTGGCAGACTTCGACTTGGCTACCGCCATGAGGCAGGGGCTGGTGAAGACCCTCTTGTTGGACAAGCGGCAGGAGCTGACCGAACTGACAAATCTGGACTACCGTGCCGTGCGTGACGAGCGCGGCAAGGCTGTCGCCCTGAGTAACGGGCAGCGGCTGATGCTCCGGGCGGGGCTGAAAAAACTGCACATTCTGGAAGAAGGCTTCCGGAAGATAGACGAAACGAAGCACCCCAAAATGCTGGTGATGTGTGAGGACACGTCGGTCACGCCCCTTGTGGAGAGTTTCTTGAAAGAAGAGGGCTTAGCTGACGAAGACGTGCTGCGTATTGACAGCGACCGCAAAGGCAACATGAAACCGGACGAATGGGCACGGGTGAAGGAAAGGTTGTTCAACGTAGACCGATATGCTTCGCCCAAGGTCATCGTGTCCGTGCTGATGCTGCGCGAGGGCTTCGACGTGAACAACATCTGCGTCATTGTGCCCCTCCGCTCCACCCAGGCACCCATCCTGCTGGAACAGACCGTGGGGCGCGGCCTGCGGCTGATGTGGCGCGGGAGCGATTATGAGGAAGAGAAAGCGGAGAACCGTCGGCAGGTGTTGGTGGAGAAGCTGCAACCCAAATCATATATTGACATGCTGTCCGTCATCGAACATCCCGCTTTCGAACAATTCTACAAGGATTTGATGGACAAAGGATTGGCCGGAACGGACGAGGGCAAACCGAGCAGCGGCCGCGTCACCGGAGACCTGATTCGCGTGGAGCTGAAACCAGACTATGCAGACTATGACCTGTTCTGGCCCACGGTGCTTCGCGATGCGGAGGAAGAAATCACGCCGGAACAGATAGACCCCGCCACGCTCTATCCCTTCACCGATTTCTCTTTAGACTACCTGCGCCGTCACCTGGCCACACAGGGAGAAATCTTCGTTTCTGAAGCCGTGCTGACGGAAACACGCTTCGGCAGGTATGAAGTGAAGGCAGACCTTTTCACAGCCCGCACATATAACGACTATTTGCAGAAACTGCTGCGCACCGTCACCACGCGCATGGACCGGGTGGGTAAGCGTTCCAACCGCAATTTGCCCACGTTGCAAGTGAACCAGGCCGACATCGTGCGCCTGCTGGACCAATACATCCGCACCCGTCTGTTCGGCGGACCGTTTGACCCCTTTCACGGCAGCGACTGGAAGATATTGCTCTCCAAGAACGGCATTGTGACCCGGCACATCATCAAGGAAATCAGCGTGGCCATCCACCGGATGCAGGAGAATGTGATGACCAGCGAGGCCGTGGTGGAGAAGACGTGGTTCTCGTCTGTGTCCGTCCTGCGCATGCGTGAGAACTATTCCCTACCATTACGCAAGACCATCTACGAACGCACAGCCTACCCTTCCAACCGGGGACAACTGGAGAAAGCCTTTGCCCTTTTCTTGGACAGAGATGCCAGCGTGGAGCGGTTCATAAAAATCAGTGAGAGCCAACACTCCTTCGCTTCGTTGTTTTACTTACGCACCGACGGGCTGTTGGCGTCCTATCACCCGGACTTCATGGTCTGCACGGCGACACATATTTATATAGTAGAAACCAAGGGAGACGATAAGGTGATGGATGCCAATGTGCTTCAGAAAAAGCAGGCTGCGGCCGGCTGGTGCAAAAAGATAAACACTCTGCCTCCTGCCGACCGCATGGAACGCGAGTGGGAATATGTTCTCCTGCCCGAGTCAAACTTTTACAGCCTGGAGCACAACGGCGCCACGTTAGAAGAGATATGCCGTCTCAATCGGGTGTCGCAGACAGCCGTGGGCCAACTGTTTTAGTCACCTCCGCTGTTCCGCAGTGCATGCCGGCTGTCGATATCGTCATATCCCGACCGTGGGCTTCCACTGAAAGTTTTAGAGCAAAGTCACACCAACTTAACAGATTATCGCCTAACT
>CAZOKL010000129.1:0-4891 GCA_964580305.1 uncultured Bacteroides sp. | reverse complement strand
GAACCCAAATATAGAAAAATCATACCGACTATTACTAAAGCCAAGTCAACGACCTTGCTTTTTAAGTTCTTTTCACGGAAGAATAGTGCTCCGCACAGGAATGATACGACAACACTTCCACGTCTAACCATTGAAACCACGGAGATCATTGCTCCTTCCAAACCGAGTGCATAGAAGTAGGCGAAATCTGCGGCAGACAAGAAAAGAGAGATGAGTATGATGCACCAGTCCCATCGGAAAGGAGTGCTGGATTTTCTTTGAGGCCACCACAGCACTGGGATGATGATGGCCATCATAAAGAACTGATAGACATTATACCATGCTTGCACCAGCATGCTGTTCAAGCCGATGCCGCCTTCAGAAACAGGAGCCATCAGGTATTTGTCATAGAGTCCACTGATAGCACCAGTTACGGCAGCGAGCACAACATAAAGAATATATTTGTTGTGTTTGAAGTCGATACCTTCCTTACGCCCGGAGCGGCTAAGCATGAAGAATGAGATGGCAGCAAACAACACGCCGACCCATTGATATCCATTCAGGTGTTCGCCAAACACCAACAGTGCACCGAGCAGCACCATGACCGGACGTGTTGCATTGATGGGGCCTACGATGGTCAAGGGCAGGTTTTTCATACCAAAATAACCAAATGTCCATGAGGACAAGACAATGACTGACTTCAACAGTATGTATTTATGCATTTCCCAGCCTCCTTGTGGCACATAAAAAATGGTGTTTTGCAGGTTGTCACTTGTAACGGAGGCGATGATGAATGGCAGAAAAATAAGGCTGGAAAACAGCGTGTTGAGAAATAGGACGGGCAGAACTGCATTTTCGCGAAGCGACTCTTTCTTGAAGGTGTCATAAAATCCAAGCAGCACAGCCGACAGAAATGCTAAGAGTAACCACATAATTGATAGGTGTATAAGAATTGTCGTTATTTATTGAACGCGCAAAGATACGACTAATTTGAGTAGTGCCGGACATCGGATAATCAAAAAAGTGTCTTCCTGGGAATTGCTTAATAAAACACAAGGAAAATAATCTGAGAAGATGGAGCCGTTTCGAACATTTCAGGAGGAAGTCTGTCAACACTTTGGTATAGACAGTTTTTTAATATACCTTTGTCTCGAAGACATTTAAAAACAAGGGACATTATGAAAGAACGTTATTGGAAGTATTCACTTGTAATTCTCATCATAGGGCTTGGCTTTCTGCTTTTCCGCCAGGCACAACCTTTCATGAATGGCATATTGGGCGGTTTCACACTTTTTTTATTGCTGCGTAGCTTTACTTACTGGTTGCAGACGAAGATAAACAAGTCAGTGGCAGTGTGGCTGGTGACCATAGGGACAACCTTATTTATCCTAATGCCTCTTTCGCTTTTTGGCTGGGCCATTGTCAATCAACTGACGGGAGTGCATTTTGATCCGCAGACTATCATAAAGCCGACGAAAGAAGCGGTGGAAATCATTAAGGCATATACAGGTTTTGACTTGTTGTCGGAGAGCAGCATTAAGTTTATCGTGGCACAGGTTTCCAGCATCGGGCAGTCAATCATGAGCGGAGTGAGTGATATGGTGATTAACTTGTTTGTTTCCATTATGCTGTTGTTCTTCATGCTCTCAGGTGGTTCTCAAATGGAAAGTTATGTGTCTAGCTTATTGCCTTTCAAGGCTGAAAACAAGCGTGAGGTGTTGGCGAAGATTCAGCTTATTGTCCGTTCAAATGCCATCGGCATTCCGTTGTTAGCCATCATTCAAGGCATTATTTCTTTAGGCGGTTATCTGTTGAGTGGAGCTCCAAACCCGTTTTTGGCTGCCTGTCTCACGGCTTTTGCTTCCATTATTCCCATTGTCGGCACTGCCTTGATTTGGATGCCGATTTCCATTTATTTCTTGTTGGTGGGTGATTGGGTGAGTGCGCTTATCCTTTTGGCTTATGGTGGAATTATCATCTCCCAGTGTGATAACCTTATTCGTTTCCTTTTGCAGAAGAAGATGGCAAACATTCATCCGCTTATTACCATCTTTGGAGTTGTAGCCGGGCTCCCGTTATTCGGATTCATGGGGATTATCTTTGGCCCGTTGTTAGTCTCCTTGTTTTTGCTGTTTATCGACATGTTTCGCACTGAATACCTGCTCGACTCCTCTTCACGCGAGAAGTAATTTCTCTAAGTCCTGGAGGGTGTCGGCGATATAAGTCGCTCCGGCGGCCTCAAATTCGGTACGACTTCCGTAACCGTAGAGCACACCGATGGAATCCAGCCCCACGGCTTTTGCGCCAAGTATATCGTGTTTACGGTCACCTATCATGATAATGTCTTCTGTATGCGTCAGTCCGTTTTCTCTCATGACGTAGCGTATAACTTCCTCTTTCGTGCGGCGGTTGTTGTCTTCTCGTCCTCCGACGAAAGTAAAGCGGTCGGCAATGTTGAAGTGTGACAACACGAGATCGGCCATGCGTTGGGGCTTGGACGTGGCCACCATCAACGTCTTTCCGGCTTGACGTGCTTTGTCGAGAAATTGAGGTATACCGGGATAGAGTGAGTTTTCGTAGACTCCGATTGTCTCGTAACGCGTGCGATAGATTCTCACAGCTTCATCAGCTTGTGCGGGAGATAGGTGATAAAATTCCTGGAAAGACTCTTCCAGAGGTGGCCCGACAAAACAAAGCAATTCGTTCAAATCTTCTACGTGAATGCCAAAAGCATCAAGGGCATACTGTGCCGAGCGTACGATGCCGGGCGCAGAGTCGGACAAAGTGCCGTCCAAATCGAGAAAAAAATAGGTATAACTCTTCATGCTTTATCCTTGTATTAAGAATGAAGCGCAAAGTTCGCCAATTATTTCTGTTCCGGCAAGAACCGGTTGGCGGACTTTGCGCTTTCATGTTGGGGCAGGGAAGAGGGGGTACGAGAAAATCTTCCCACTCTGTGACGCTGCTCCATTGTGTGTGTCAAATAGCCATCAGCAAGATGAGCAGTTGGGCTGTCAGGATGCGCAGGAACATGGCCAACGGATAGACAGTCGAGTAGCCCACTGACGGTGCATCATAGTTGCAAGACTGGTTGGCATAAGCCAATGCGGGAGGGTCAGTCGTCGAACCGGCAATCAATCCCATAAGTGTGAAATAGTTCAGTTTATATTTCCAGCGTGCGATGAGTCCCATCACGAGAAGAGGGATTATGGTGATTAGGAAGCCGCAGCCCACGTAGAGCAAACCGTCACCTTCGACCACAGTCTGCACGAAGTGTGCACCTGCCTTGATGCCCACACTGGCAAGGAACAGCACCAGTCCAATTTCGCGCAGCATTAAGTTGGCACTCATGGTTGTGTAGGTGACAAGTTTCAGCTTGTATCCGAATCGGCCTATGAGAATGGCCACTACCAGCGGGCCACCGGCCAAACCGAGTTTCAGCGGTGTCGGCATATTGGGAATGGCGATGGGGAGACTGCCCAACAGAATGCCCAACAGGATGCCCACAAAGATGGTCACAATGTTCGGATGATCCAGACGTTTCAGCTGGTTACCCAATAAGTGGGCCACTCGTTCCACAGCGTCTTGTGGACCGACACACATCACACGGTCGCCCACTTGCAGAGTCAGGTTGCGTGCAGCAAACAAGTCCATACCAGAACGGTTCACACGGGTCACGTTGACACCATACATGCTGCTGAAGTGCAGCTGACCAAGCGTCTTTCCGTTGATGTTGGTTTGAGTGACCAAAATGCGGCGCGACACCATCGGCATGTCCTGTTTCTCCCAGTCCACTTCGATTTTTGGGCCGATGAATGCAATGATGGCTTCGGCGTCGTCTTCCGCGCAGACGATGAACAGCTGGTCGCCCGTGTGGAACACCGTCTCGCCATTAGGGATGGAAACGTGGCCGTTTTGCAAAATCCGACTGCACACAAAGTCGCGTCCCAAAAAGTCTTTCACTTGTGACAGTGTCTTTCCGTTCAATGCGTCGTTGTGCATGGAGAGGTGCATGAAATGGGGTTTCATGTGCGGGTTCTCCTCTTCGGCACGTGCAATCTTTTCTTCTTCTTTCTGGAGGTTTACCCGGCAGATGTAGCGTATGGCAATCGTGGAGCCGATGATGCCCAGCACACCGAGCGGATAGGCACAGGCATATCCTGTGGCAATTTCAGGGCCGGTGTAGTTCAGTCCGCTCAAAGCTTCATTGGCGGCACCAAGCCCCGGCGTGTTTGTCACGGCTCCACATAGGATGCCGACCATCATGGCTATGTCAATGCGACCGTTCAACCCATAGTACAAAGCCAAGGCCACAACAATGTTCAGCACGACAATGCCCAAAGCGATGAGGTTCATCCTCACGCCTCCTTCTTTAAATGATGAGAAGAATGAAGGACCCACTTGCAAGCCGATGCAAAAGACGAACAGAATCAATCCGAAGTCCTGTAGAAAAGAGAGAATGGATTCATTCCCTGTGAAACCAAAGTGGCCGGCCAGGATGCCGGCAAACAGTACGAAGGTCACTCCCAGGGAAATGCCAAAAATTTTAATCTTACCCAAAAGCACGCCCACAGAGATAACAAGTGCATAAAGCAACACGATGTGTGCGACTGAGTTTGGGTCAGAAAACAACGTTTGTAACCAAATCATGATGTTAATTTTTACAGTATTATAAAATTGCCCCCAAAATTAGACAATCATTACGACTTGGCCCAACAGTTTGCAAAACATTTTTTTACGCACGATCTTGCGCACAGGTTCTTCTTTTGCGACTTCAGTTGTGTAAATGACTTATAGTGTGGCTTTTCTTGATGAGTGTCAGGATTCCGGAGTGCTTCGCTCTGTATCCGATTCCTGCAAACTCGAAGAAGACTTGACGGCGTGTAGTATTCCTGTTTGGACGGTCTCTAGG
>CAZOKL010000128.1:0-5032 GCA_964580305.1 uncultured Bacteroides sp. | reverse complement strand
GTTGAATTACAAAGGAATACAAGCCATAATCGCTATGCTCACCGAAAACAAAGTTATAGAATTATATGTATATCGAAACCACAAGCGACGGCAGCCCGACACTCTACGTCCCTGAACTGGACGAGCACTATCACTCCACGAAAGGGGCACTCACCGAATCGCAACACATCTTCATCGCAATGGGACTGCAACACTGCGCGGCCATCCGACCGCGTGTCATCGAGATTGGCTTCGGAACAGGGCTGAATGCCTTTCTGACCATGCTCAATGCTGACGAGAACCAACGCCATGTGCACTACACGGGCATCGAACTGCACCCCGTGCCGACCGATATGCTCCGTGCGCTGGACTATCCGAGCCTCATCTGCCCCGAACGCAGAGCCGATTACTACCGCCTGCACGAAGCCCCGTGGGAGACCGACGTGACACTGACGCCGCACTTCACCCTGCACAAACAACAAACCGACTTCACCACCTGGATGCCCGATGACACATGTGACGTGGTCTACTTCGATGCCTTTGCTCCCGAAAAACAACCTTCCATGTGGGAACAACCGCTCTTCGACCGCCTCTATGCCTGCCTCTCGGCAGGCGGCATCCTCACGACCTATTGTGCCAAAGGTGTGGTGCGCCGCATGCTTCAAGCATCCGGTTTCCACGTGGAACGTCTGCCCGGCCCGCCGGGAGGCAAACGAGAGATTCTACGGGCCGTAAAAACACCGCAAACATACTGATAATCAATCTTCACCGCTTCGAAACAGTTGAAGCCAGACACCTCTCTCATTTTGGTGACGGAACAGGTTCGCAACCCCCGTCTGAGCGGAAAGGACTCCGCCCGACCACGGAGTAGAGCCGGGGCAAGCACGGCCTCCTTTCCGTGGTCGGGCGGAGTCCAGGGCCGGCGGCGACCTGTCATTTCACTGTCAACAGCTCATAGGTGCGGCTGCCCAGACCAATCTTTTCGGCATGGGCCAGACAACTGTGGTATTCAGTGTTGGGATTGGTGTTGTTGAAAAGGTCGTGATGGTCACAGAAATGCTCACCGGACATCTCGTCGGTCAACTGCGTCCCCGGCAAGGGTGTCTGCATGAGGCATGCATCGACACAAGCCTGGTCAAGCGCCAAAGGGTCGAAAGAGGCAAACATACCCACGTCGGGGATGATGGGAGCGTCGTTGCCCGCATGGCAATCGCACATCGGGGAAACGTCGCACACGAGCGAGACGTGAAAGTTGGGCCGTCCGTAGACCACGGCTTTGGCATATTCCGCCATGCGGCAGTTGAGTTCCCTGATGGCAGCATTGTGCGCAAAACTGATGGCGTCAAAATTGCATGCCCCCACGCAGCGTCCGCAGCCCACACAGCGGTCTGTGTTGACGGTCATCACACGCTGCCCGGCATCAAACATGAGTCCGTCATTGGCACACTCGTGCATGCAGCGCTTGCATTCGCGACAGGCTGCGGGGTCAATGATGGGTTTGCCGTTGCAGTGCTGGTCTTTCTTTCCGGCACGCGAGCCGCAGCCCATGCCCATGTTCTTAATGGCACCCCCGAAGCCCGTCATCTCGTGTCCCTTGAAATGAGTGAGTGAAATGAACACGTCGGCATCCATGATGGTGCGGCCGATGCGTGCTTCTTTCACATATTCGCCGCCCGGCACGGGCACAGCCACGTCGTCAGTGCCCTTGAGCCCGTCGCCGATGAGCACGGGGCAGCCCACGGTGAGAGGCGTGAAACCGTTCTCCCACGCACAGTAGAGGTGCTCGATGGCATTTTTGCGGCTGCCGGGATAGAGCGTGTTGCAGTCGGTCAGGAACGGTTTGCCTCCGGCAGCCTTCACCGCATCGGCCACAGTGCGGGCATAGTTGGGGCGGAGGAAACTCAGGTTGCCCAATTCGCCAAAGTGCATTTTGATGGCAACAAACTTGCCGTTCATGTCAATGCTGTCCAGCCCGGCAGCCTTCAGGAGCCGTTTCAGCTTGTCGGCAGGGCCTTCGTCGGGTTTGCATCGGAAAGAGGTGAAAAACACCTTGGGAGGTTTGGAGTCAGTCAGTTCATTCATACGCAGTGTTGTTTTTTAAAAGTGTTGCATTTTTCCTTCTATGCACAAAGTTAACCTCCGACAAAGGCAAACCGTCTGTCCATCTTCGTTTTTTAAAGATTATTCAACCAAGGCGAATTTCAATCGACTCCGTTTTCCCGACTACGATAGGTTTTGGGCGACAAGCCCAAGTGCTTCTTCACATAACGCCCGAAAAAGGACAGGTTGGGGAACTTCAACTCATTGCATATTTCCTTGATGCTCTTCCCATGCTGCCTGAGCTGATATTGCACGTCTTTCACCACATAGTCATTGATGATGACCGAAGCTGTCCGCCCGCAAGCCTTCTGGCACACAGTGGATAGATATTTGGGTGTGAGACAGAGCTTATTGGCATAGTAGGCCACATTGCGCGGCTTGGGATAGGTGGACGAAAGCAGCCCGAGAAAGTCGCGAAAAATCTTGTTGCCCGAAGTGTAACTCTGCGAACGCAAGTCGATGAAGCGATCGAATATGCCATGAAGCTCATAAAGCAACGCCACCAGCAGGGCATCCACCAACTCTTTCTGATAACGATGGGGCGTGCCGGTAAGTTTACTGCGTATCAAATCATAATACTGAATAAGAATCGTCACTTCCTGCGGCATGAGCGGCAACACGGGCGACTTCTCCAAGAACATCTTTATATCCCAGGGATTAGTTCCATCAATAAGACCAATCTGGCTCATATAGTCCTTGGAAACACAAATGCCGCGATAGTCAATATTCAGACTCGCGGTACTTTTTTCCATGATGATGTCGGGGTGGCAAATGATGAGATCGTTGGCATTGATTTCATAATTGCACCCTTCGATATAGAGCGAGGCCCTCCCTTTCAGGCACAAAATGATGAGGAAAGCCTCCATCTTCACGGGGCCGACAAGATTGATATGATTCAGATTCTCAATAATGGCAATCCGGTTATCACTATAAACGGTTATGCCCTTTAGTTCTTCCAGATTAGCGATAGTATCATTCATAATGATATGTGAAATGCTTTTTTATTACAGGCACAAAATAACATAATCTTCAGATATGGTCTGTGGTGCAATCAGACAATAAAGTGTCTTTTTTTTCTTTTCTACCGGATATACCAAACAAATGAGACACTATTACGGATATGCAGATAACACGTTTATCACAAAAAGCGCATTTCTTTGCCGCACTAAAAGTAACATAAACCATCGAAAAGGAAAAAATCATGAAGCGATTTTACTTTATTATGCTCGTGTGTCCGCTCTTCCTGACCGGATGTGGCGGAGAGAAAACGCAAACCACCGGCAACAAACCGGTGCAGGTGAAAGTACTCCAAATGTCAGCCACATCGGTAGATGGGGCAGGACACTTTTCAGGCACAGTGGAGGAGAAAAACGGAACAGCTCTCAGTTTTTCTTCTGCCGGAACCATATCGACCATGAACATACGCCTAGGTGACCGTGTGCGTCAGGGACAGGTCATCGCCACTCTCGACGAAACTTCGGCACAAAGCAGCCACGAAGCAGCCCGTGCCACCCTGCTACAAGCCGAAGATGCCTACCAGCGTATGAAAGTCCTGCACGACAAGGGCAGCCTGGCCGACATCAAATGGGTGGAGGTGCAGAGCCAGTTGCAACAAGCCCGTTCTGCCGAGTCGTTGGCCCGTAAACTGCTTTCCGACTGTAGGCTGGTAGCACCCTTTGATGGTGTCATCTCAGACAAGAGCGGCGAAGTGGGCCAAAATGTCCTGCCGGGAGTCGCTGTAGCCCACCTGGTGTCGACCACCGGACAGAAGGTACGCATCGCCGTGCCCGAAGGTGAGATTGGCGACATTGCTGTCGGGCAGAAGGCACGCATCGTAGTGCCCGCCCTGAACGGGAAAGCATTCCAAGGCACCGTCACCGAACGCGGAGTGACGGCCGACGCACTCTCACGCTCCTATGAAGTAAAACTGCGCGTTGACGATGCCGATGCTTCCTTGCTGCCCGGCATGGTGGCCGAAGTTTCGCTCGCAGGCCCAAACGGACACACGGCCTACGTCCTACCCCCGCACATCGTGCAGCTGGACGAAAAAAACCGAACCTTCGTATGGGTGGCTGTTGACGGACGGGCGGAGAAGCGCATAATCGTCTGTGGAGACTACACAGCCGAAGGTGTCATGGTGAACCAGGGCTTGCAAGAAGGTGACCAAATCATCACGGAAGGCCAGCAGAAAGTGTGCAACGGAACTAAAATCAGCTTGTAAAACTTATGAAAAAACAGAAACGAAACTTTGTGGAATGGGCTATGCACTACCGGCAGATTGTCATCCTCGTGGTGACCTGTCTGGTGGTTTTCGGCATCTACAGCCTGCCTCAGATGCACAAGAACGAGTTCCCCGACTTCACCATCCGACAAGGCATGGTGGTGGCTGTGGCACCGGGACTCACCGCGCAAGAGATAGTAGAGCAAGTGACTAAACCGCTGGAAGAATACATCTTCACTTACAAGGAAGTGAAGAAGGAAAAGACCTTCTCGAAGAACCGCGACGGTGTAGCCTACATCCAAGTGGAACTGAACGACAACCTGCAGGACAAAGACGAGTTCTGGAGCAAGTTCAAGCATGGTGTGACACAATTCAAGAGCGAACTGCCCTCAAACGTGCTGGCCGTGGTGGTGCAGGACGACTTCGGCGACACCTCCGCTCTCCTGATAACAATGGAAAGCGAAGACAAGACCTACCGTGAACTGGACGACTACATGGATCTGCTGCAGGGCCGCCTGCGTCGCATCTCCTCCGTGGGCCGCATGACGGTCAGCGGGATGCAGAACGAACAGATCTCAGTCTACCTCAACTACGACCGTCTCTCCAAGTACGGGCTGAGCGAGCAGACCCTGGCGCTCACACTCATGCAAAAAGGCTTCGTCACCGGTGGAGGACGCGTGAAGGACGGCTCGATGGTCAGCCCCATCTACGTCGAACGCTCGCTCAACACCG
>CAZOKL010000127.1:0-5041 GCA_964580305.1 uncultured Bacteroides sp. | reverse complement strand
AAAAATCGAGTAGCGTCTGCAACTATCAGGTTCATAGTGGCAGTCGTTATTGTTACGTAAAGGTTTGGTACCTGTAGTTTACCGAAGGGTTACTTTTTAGGGACATTTACTGAATATCCCTATTGCAGCATCTTGCCGGTTATTCGGGTTTAACTTTAGAAGAGTAAACTTTTTTATACAGATGATAGTACGTCCTAACTTAAAACGTTGCATTTTCTATTTGGACTTTGCAGAAAAAACATACGGAAGGCATTTTTTGTCGTCACTTGTGCCGCCTCCTCAAGTGTCACCTCATAGATATCTGCTACCTTCTGCAACACATCGCACACGTAGGCACTTTCATTGCGTTGTCCGCGATGCGGCACAGGAGCCAAATAGGGAGAATCTGTCTCGACTACCAGCCGTTCCAATGGTACGCGTGATTTCAGCATGGCAGGGAGTACGGACTTCTTAAACGTCACCACTCCATTAATACCCAGCAAAAAACGAGGATAAGCGAGAAGTTTTTCAACTTCAACTCCGTCACCCGTAAAGCTATGAAACACTCCACGCAGAGACGTATGCCGATAAGGCTCCAAACATGACAGTAATTCCGGAAAGGCATTGCGACAATGAATGACCAGTGGCAGGTTGAACTCCACAGCCCAACCGATTTGTTCGTTCAGTGCTGCAATCTGGTCTTGTCGAAAAGTCGTATCCCAATAAAAATCAAGCCCCACTTCTCCGATGGCGACATAAGGATTTGCGCACTCAAGCTGACGACGCAACATGGTCAAGTCATCGTGGAAGCCAACATTGACTGATGTTGGATGAAGACCAAGCATAGGATGGCACACAGAAGGATGACGACGGCAGGCCGCCAACAAGTCGTCCAATGTGGAACAGTCGATGTTCGGCATCAGCAACTTCCCCACACCAGCTGCTCGTGCTCGACTGACGACAGCATCAAAATCGTCACGAAACACCTCATCAAACAGATGCGTATGTGTATCGACAATCATCATCTCCTTCACTTCTACACGGTGCGATGCACCAACGAGGCGACATATCCTCTCAACACATTCTTACGTTCTTCATCCACCTGTATTTGGGCCAGAATACGCTCGGCGCAGTCAAAATAATAAGCAATCTTTTGGTCGCACAGTTCACGTATCCCAATGGCATCATAAAGGGCTGTCACCGCACGGATTTTGTCGGCTGGAACATATTCGCGAGTATCGACCCATCGTTGCAGTTCGACGCGTTGCCTGTCATTGGCACGCAGTATGGCATTAATGAGCATATAGGTCTTTTTGTTACACAAAATATCACCCCCAATCTTCTTGCCAAACTTTGCCTCATTGCCATAGACGTCCAAGTAGTCGTCTTGCAACTGAAAAGCCAGTCCCAACTGAATACCGTAATCATAAAAAAGACGTGTATCCTCAGCAGAGGCACCTCCCAACACAGCGCCAATCTGCAAGGCGGCAGCCAGAAGAACAGACGTCTTCAGACGAATCATCTCGATGTATTCATCTTCCGTCACATCGTCACGCGTCTCAAACTCCATGTCATACTGCTGGCCCTCACCTATTTCCAACGCAGTTTTATTAAATATGTCAAGCACCTCTCTCAAATGTGCTCCGCCACTTAAAGTCATCTGTTGATAAGCCAGCACCAGCATAGTGTCGCCTGAGAGGATAGCCGTATTATCATTCCACACCTTATGCACTGTAGGCTTATTGCGACGCATATCGGCTCTGTCCATAAGATCATCATGCAGCAACGTATAGTTATGATAGGTCTCTAAACCAACAGCAGATGGAAGAATTGCATCCACATCTTCCCTATATATATTATATGCCATTAGCATGAGCACCGGACGCAAACGCTTGCCTCCCAACGAAAGTATATATTCAATAGGGGCATACAGACCTTTTGGGCAACGTGAGTAGCTCCAGTTGGCAATATACAAGTTTATCTTTTCTTGTAGTTCTTTGGTCGTAAACATAATTATCTTCTATCTAGAAACTGTTTAAAATTTAGACAATTATATACTATCCAACACAAACGGTAGTATATATTTTTCAGTTATTATACGGTGTAAAGTTACAACAAAGACAAGATATTACAAACATCTTGCCTTAAAATGGTACGCAAATGTTTACCTTTTATTGTGCAACAGTTTTGTCAGACTGATCTCCAGACCTCTTATAATTTTGGCCACATCTTTACGTTTGTCTGACGCTTTTTTCCTTCTGTTTTTCCATGCGGAAATCAACGTCGGCACCATTCCCTGGACGGTATCAAGGTTCCTGCCGACTGTTTGGTTTTCCGTTTTATGGCATCCTGTCGCAAATTCCGGTTAAGGCACCAGTGCATGCTTCCGTTGCTCTAATGTCACCTGGTAATGATAGTTCTGCCACCGTTCACACTTTTTTTATTAATATCCAATTCATATCACTCTCACATCACTCCGGATTGTCTTTCTTTCCAAAGAGAGAGAAATGAACATAACGTTTCGGATGATTCTTCAAGTCTTCCAATAAATCGGCCGCATTACTTGTAGTACGATTTAAATTATAATACAGTGTACTATCATTCAAGAGCAGACCAAGATTATTATCCTTATCATTCAACTTATTTGTTATCGAAGCGAAGCTGACCAATGTTGCATCCACACGTTTGAGCATTGCACTATAATCAGTTTGAACTAAATTATCACTAATAGTTACAAAATTGTCACTGATATGATTTAATTTACCCGTAAGTTGTGGAATATCATTGTTCATCAGTTGATTTATCCGGTTGGTTGTAACAGTCAGATTCTCCGTAATGACTTGTGTGTTATGTAAAGTTGCAGATAATGCAGGATCTGCCAACAGTTTATTCAACGACAACAAAATAGAATCCAACTTCGGAAGCATCTGCTGAATAACCGGAAGCATCTTTGAAGCCTCACCCATCAATCCTTCATTGCTATGTCCTGGAATCGTATCGCCAACAGCTACTCGTTCCCGAGGATTATTAGCCAAAAGCAAGTTCATCTTCACTGTTCCAAGCATCTCTGTCACCAGTTCTGCCTCACTTCCTTTCGGTATGCGCAACCCTTCTTCCACTTCTATTTCCACAACAACATGTCCGGGATGTTCATGGTCATAACTAATATCGCGCACTATTCCTATACTATATCCATCGGCATAAACTGGACTCGAAACAGCGAGTCCTCCAATATTATCACACTCCACATAATAATAATTGGTAGCTTTCAGCATATTGATGCCTTTCATGAAATTAATGCCGAAATATAACAATACAACTGTTACAATACCAGCACATGCTATTTTTACTTCTTTTGTAATATATTTCATAATCCTGTAATTTACTTCCGTTTGTTTTGTTTAAATTCTTTGATTGCTTGTTGCACGTTGATTTTCTTTTCTCCTAAGAATGCGATAATAAAAGCATCCTTAAATTTTGCAAGAATGCGTTTTTGTATTTGATAGATTTCATTATAATCTGTTGAAGCTCCATACGTATACTTATATAATCCATTTTCATAATAATATTCCACAGGCTCCAACCCTTTCAACCGACGGTCACCTTTTTTTAGAACCGAGCCTGATGTAAGAATCTGAATCTTGAACACCGGTTTCTGAACAGCATTTTCAGGAACAGACATAGATTCATTACTCATATCAACACTCACATCTGCTTGTGAAGCAACAGTTCCAACTTCAATCACGTCATCACGCTCCCTTATACCTGAAGAAACACCAGGTTGATGTTGTTTATAATCAAGTATGGCGTTATAGATGCTTCGGCTCAGCTCTGAGACCCCATCCTGAGAGTTCAGATAACGTTCTTCATCGGGAGTAGATATATAGCCCAACTCTATCAATACGCTTGGCATAGATGTAGCATCCAATACAAGAAAACCAGCCTGACGAACCCCTCTATCGTTGCGACGGGCTGTTTTTCGAAATTGCTCCTGAATAAGCTGAGCCAGCTGTACACTCTGTTTCATATTCTTGTCTTGAATAAACTCAAACATGATGTAGCTTTCAGCTGAGTTGGGATTAAATCCGGCATAACGTTGTTTATAATCACTCTCTATAAGAATAACCGAGTTTTCTTTCTGTGCGACTTCAAGATTCTCCTTCGTCCGATGCAATCCCAATGTATAGGTTTCTGTACCACGTGCAATACGCCCTTTAGCCAATGAATTTGTATGAATGGAAACAAAAAGATCGGCTTTTGCTTGATTGGCAATATCTGCACGAGTATGTAAAGGAACAAACTTATCTGTGCGACGGGTATAAATCACTTTGACATCCTTGCAAGTCTGCTCCAATAAACGTCCCACAGCAAGAGCGACTTTTAAATTGATATTTTTCTCTTTCGAAATGCGTCCGACAGCTCCCGCATCATTGCCTCCATGACCTGCATCCAGCACCACAACAAAATCTTTTGCTGTCAATGGCGAGTTGAAACATAAAAACATTCCAACTAAACAAAATGTCCATTTCCATATATTTAACATTTGCGTATGCATACCATTCAAATGATATGCAAAAATAATATTTTCTATCGGGAAACCTTCAAAAAGCCTACAGTTTTCTTTTTTCTTCAGAAACTATGCTAACTTTAAAAGAAGAAAAGAACAGACAGATACGGAATCACCATGATTCCCGCAATCGCCCATCCGTTCGGGCAGTTCCAATGCTTATGGATTTTGTCTTCAATCATGTATTTGTCCTGCACTTTTGCAAATTCCTTGCAAAAATCATCCGTCATACAATAAATCTCTATAAATCTGTATAAGGAATATATCTTTTTGAAATCAAGAGAGTTAGAAGAATTTCCTCGTATTGGGATAATGACTTGGCAACCTTTTATTACCGTGGTCTGCATCATTTTGTCTGTTCAGGCAACTCTTACGAATACAAAGGCAACAAAAAAGCTCATAAGTAAAATAGAAAAAGTTCTTGTTTACTTATGAGCTTTTATTTCCTGACTTCGTCAACGTGTCACCCAAAATTCATCCGTGAACAATGGAGCA
>CAZOKL010000126.1:0-5089 GCA_964580305.1 uncultured Bacteroides sp. | reverse complement strand
CCCAGCGGGTTGAGTGCTTTCTGTATGCACTCCTTGATTTGCAGCGTCATGCGCTCCTGCACCTGCAGGCGGTGTGAGTAGATGTCGACCACACGGGCAATCTTGCTCAGCCCCGTGATGTAGCCGTTGGGGATATAGGCGACGTGCGCCTTGCCATAGAAGGGGAGCATGTGATGCTCGCACAGCGAGAAGAAGTCGATGTCCTTCACGATGACCATCTGCCGGTAGCTTTCCTGAAACTTGGCCGAGAGCAGCACCTCCCGTGCGTCCATGTGATAGCCGCGCGTCAGGGTGAGCATCGCCTTGGCCACCCGTTCGGGTGTTTTGAGCAGCCCCTCGCGTTCGGGGTCCTCTCCCAGCAGGGTCAGCACCTGGTGATAGGAATCCTTCAGCGCCTCAATCCGTTCGGGAGTGACAAAATCATTCAGTTGTATATCGCTCATCAATAGGGTATGTTAATTTGGGTACGTACGATGGAGACTTCCTTGAACTCGCCCGTAGCCTTCAGCTTGCGCATCACCACGTCGGCTTCCTCAATGCTGCGGAAGTCGCCCACCTGGCAGAGCCAACGCGGATTGACGAAGTGCGTGTAGACCTGCAACTCTGGAAACGTTGTGCTCACCTTTGAAGCCAGCTGGTTGGCCTCATTGCGTGCCTGGCGTGAGTTGTTGCCGGCATAGACCTGTACGCGGAATCCGGAAATCCTGGCCATGCGTTCCTCGCTCTCCGTGGTCGTGGCAGGCCTGTTGGCTTGCAGCAAGGCCTTCAGCCGGTCGTCCTGATGGAGCACCACGGTGCCCTCGCCCGCTTTCTTGCGGGTCAGTTCCGTAACGATGTCTGCCTGCGCCCATGCCATGATGCTGCCCAGGCAAAGAAACAATAAAGCAATCAGTCTCATACGTCATTCATCTGTAAGAAAAGACGGATGCGGCAGGAAAGATGCATTCCGTCCGCACCCGTCCCGTGTGTCCGTTTGGTTATTTGAAAGCGTCAATAATGCCTTTGAAGTCGGCCACTTTCAAGGCTGCACCGCCAATCAGGCCGCCGTCCACGTCGGGTTTGGCAAAGAGTTCTTTGGCGTTTGAAGGCTTGCAGCTTCCGCCGTAGAGGATGGACGTGTTCTCCGCCACTTCCTGGCCATATTTCTCAGCCACCAGCGAGCGGATGTAGGCATGTATTTCTTCGGCCTGTTCGGGAGTGGCCGTCTTGCCGGTGCCGATGGCCCAAACCGGTTCATAGGCCAGAATGACTTTGGAGAAGTCTTCGGCAGACAGGGAGAAGACGGAAGCCAGCTGTTCGGCAACCACTTCGTTCTGTTTGTTGGCCTCGCGCTCTTCCAGCACTTCGCCTATGCAGAAAATGGGTTTCAGGTTGTTGGCCAGAGCCAGTTTCACCTTCTCGGTCAGGATGTCCACCGTTTCGTGATAGTATGCGCGGCGCTCGGAGTGTCCCAGAATGACATATTGCGCACCGGTTGAAGCCACCATCTCGGCCGACACTTCGCCGGTGTATGCGCCGGAGGCTTTGTCGGCACAGTTCTCGGCACCTACGCCGATGATGCCTGCATCAACCAGCGGGGTGACCGATGCCAGGTGGATAAACGGTGTGCAGATAACCACGTCGCAGTTGGGTTTGTCTGCGGTCAGCACTTCATTCAACTCTTTTGCCAAAGCAATACCTTCTTGCAGGCTCTTGTTCATTTTCCAGTTGCCTGCCACAATATTCTTTCTCATGTTCGTTATATAATTTAAGTAAAGTTATTTAGTTTCTCTTTTCAGTCGTCTGTTCTTGCGCTCTTTGTAGAGGCGATACCAGTTGTCGACAAACGTGAACAGCAGCAGCGGTGCAAAGAACCACAGGATGACGATGCCCACCCGGTTGTTCAGGGAGAACTGCTGGATTTTCCCCAGAGGGATGTCCTCCAGGCGTCCCGTGAGGGCATACTCGTCGGGCATGTCCTGGTTGCTCCATTTGTTGATGATGGTGCCCTCCTTCAGCAGCACCAGTCCGGGGTTGGAGCGTATGATTGTCTTCAGCACCGTCTCATCGGCCATCAGGTAGGGATATTCCGCCCCCGTGAGGTCTTTCCAGCGGTCTGTTTCGTCGGCAGTCGAGGCCGTGACGCAATAAAAGGAGTATCTGTTTTCCACACAGTAGTCATAAAGCTCGTTGATGAGGTCTATGGAGCCGTCGTCCGCCAGACTCAGATAGGGAGATATCAGCAGGAACGTGTAGGTCGTGTCTGCAAGGATTTCTTCCGTCACCTCTTCTCCCGTCAGGGTCGAGAAGAGGGCAAAGTCCGTGATGGGCGGCACGTAGCCTTTTTCCTTGACGTATGTCTTGCTGTCCACAAAAGTCCACGTGTCGTCAGGATATTCGTCAAGCGTGAACTCCTTCCGCGTGCCGTCTTTCTCAAGAATGAACGTCGTGTCATAAACCGGCGGCTTTTCACCTTCGGGGATGGACATCTGCTCTTTGATGTTGGCGCCGATGTAATAGGGGCGGAAGTCAAAGATGGGCAGGCTGTAGATGCAGTAGCACACGATGCCCACGCTGTAGAAGATGCCATACATGGAGATAATCCACTGGTTTTTCTTGCTGACGAACTTCACCACCAGCCGGTAGTTCTTGAACAGCCAGAGGGCGAAAAACAAAAGCACCACATTCTTCCAGAACGTCTGCCAGTTGGTCAGCACAATGGCGTCGCCAAAACAGCCGCAGTCAGACACGGGGTTGGTCAGTGCCAGATAGAACGTGAAGGGAGTCATGACCAGCATGGTCAGTGTGATGGCTATGGAAGTCAGCCGTTTGCGGATGCCGAAGAACAGATAGACGCCCAGCGTGAACTCGAAGATGGCCAGCAGGCATGACAGGAACAAGGGCAGGAAGGCCGGCAGGATGCTGTCCCAGCCAAAGGCGCGGACGTAGTCTTCAATCTTGTAGACCATGCCATACGGGTCGTCGGCCTTCACGAAGCCAGAGAAGATAAACACCACGCCCAGGGCAAACCGGCAGAAGTTTGTCCACACCACGTTGGCCCTGTGTGTCAGTCTGTTATTCTCCAAAGTCAATCTTGATTAGTGCAAACACGGAATAATTGATCATGTCCATGTAGTTGGCATCTGCACCCTCCGACACCAGCGTGTGTCCCGCCAGGGCTTCAATTTGCTTGGTCCGGTAGATTTTCATCAATATCAGGTCCGTGTAGGATGTGATGCGCATGCTGCGCCACGCTTCGTCATAGTCGTGGTTCTTTGCCTTCATCAGTTCAAGCGACGCCTTTGCATGTTTGTCATAGTGTTTCAGCGCCTCTTCCGTGGTCAGGTCGTCGCGGTCGCTGTAGCCCAGTTCGAGTTGTATCAGCCCCACGATGCCATAGTTCACAATGGCGATGAACTCCGGGCGGATGCCTTCGCCCACCAGTGACACGCCTTTGGTCTCAAGGCTGCGGATGCGGTTGGCCTTTATCAGAATCTGGTCGGTCACCGATGACGGGCGCATGATGCGCCATGCCGCACCATAGTCGTGCAACTTCTTGGCAAACACGTCACGGCATGCGGCCATGATGAGTTGAAACTGCTGGTTTGTGTCATGTGTGGATGTCATGGAAATCCTTGTGTTTTTTAGATGCAGACAACGCGGATGGCGCAGATTCTCATGCTTTTAATCTGTGTCATCCGCGCATTCCGTTCCGCGTTTGGAGAAATATTTTTCTGTCCGCTTTAATAATTATAATTAAGGTGTGACAAGCCGTTACGAGAAGCGGAGCACCTGCCCGATGCGCAGCGTTGTGCGCGTGGTGATGCCGTTGAGCTGGCAGAGGCGTTTCACGCTCACACCCTGGCGTGCGGCAATTTTCGAGAGCGTGTCGCCCTTGCGCACGCGGTAGTAGCGGATTTCCGAACCTCCGTCGCTGCTCGTACCTGTCTTTTGGCGGCTTCCGGGTTTATAATAAGTGTAGGTGTCGGACACGATGTCCTGGTTGGGAAAGTCAAACATCTTTACGGGGTCAATCTCCTGGCCCAGGAAGCGGGTCTCGAAGTGCAGGTGAGAGCCTGTGGAGCGGCCCGTGTTGCCACCCAGCCCGATGGGTTCGCCGGCTTTCACTGTCTGGTTTTCGCTCACCAGTTGTTTGGAAAGGTGTCCGTAGATGGTTTCAAGGCCGTTGTCATGGCGGATGACGACATACTTGCCATAGCCGCGGCGTTCATAGTTCACAATGCGCACTTTGCCGTCAAATGCCGAGCGGATGGTGTCTCCGATGTAGACCTTCACATCCACGCCCTTGTGCATGCGGTAGCGGCGGGGGCCGAATTTGGAAGTTATCTGGCGGCTTTCAGTGGGCATGCAGAAATCTCTCAGGTCGATGGTGAACGAGTCGGGCATCGCCACATTGCCATAAACATGCACGCGTTCATTGTTCCAACTCGGATAGAGGGTAAAGCCCGGATATTCCATTTTTTCTTTTTGAATCTGGCGTTGCAGGGCGACAGAGTCAATGGCTCGCATTTTTTCGTCAACAGGAGCCTGGCTTGCGAGCAGGTCTTGTGCAGATGCACTCACACCGACCATGGCCAGGACTGCCACTGTTACTGTTCGGATTGTCTTCAGAATCATTCCATTAAAAACTTTTAATACTCACCGCTTGCACACAGAACTGAAAAAATGCGGCCTGTCTGCAACCGGCAATTTCATCACGTTAAAAAAATGGTTTAACTCAATCTCCGCATTTTCAGGGGAATCTGAGGTGTGGACAATGTCTTCCTGAAACCCCGCCGGGGTGCAGTCACCTCGCATTGTTTCAAGAAGTGTAGCCAAACGGACTGTTCGTCACACCCGCCATTGCGCGCATCGTCTGCCCGGCGTCAGGCCTTCATTGCAGCACACACAATCACGGGAGTCATCCTCATCAGGTGTTCGCCCGCTGAAAAAACGGTTTTGCACACACGTGTGCATCGCTTTGATTCGGCAGTTCGTCGGTCGGCTGCATCATTCGGATGTCTTTTTCGCATGATTCACGCCTTCTCTTCTGTCTGCTGAACACAAAGCGCTGTAAAGGTACTCCTTCTTATGCAAAAAGGAAAACGGA
>CAZOKL010000125.1:0-5204 GCA_964580305.1 uncultured Bacteroides sp. | reverse complement strand
CACATGTATGGCTTTGCATAATCTCTGAATCAAAATCAACCCTTGGAACTATCATAACTAATTTACTGAATGTCCCAAGTGTAAAAGAGGGTTTTAAAATGAAAGAGCCGTAGTCTTCAACGTGAAAAGGTCTCTGTTTATGGACTTTTCTAGTTTTTTCTTATGTCGGCACAATCTCGGCAAACAGTTCCAAATGTTCGTCTACATAGTGAGCCAGTGTGGCTGTGATGTTTTCTTCCTCTTCCATGAATGTTTCTTCAAGCGGGTCGAAGCCTTCATAGCGCTCATACATGGCCATGAACTCTTCATCGGTGACGTCGCGTGTGAGATCTTCTTTGTGGGTGTCATAGATTTTGCGCGCTTTGTAGATAAGTTTTGAGAAATCTTTCAGGCCAAAGAGACGCATGGCTTTGGCGAAAGGATTCTCGAAGATGTATGGGCCGTAGCCGTTCTGGATGAGTTGCACAAAGCCACCCTCCAGCACCTCGTCACGGAAGATTTGATAACCAAGCAACACGTGTTGCTCGCCCGTGAGCAGGGGCATCGTATCGGCTGTCAGCACGCCGCCTATCCGTTCCCAATAGGCATCAGTAAACACTTTGAGAAACTCGTCCATGCCTGCTTGTGCGGCCGCAATGACTTTGTTTTCTGAGATTTGTATAGTTTTAGTTGTTGCCATAGTCATGATTTCTTAATAATGGAATGACAAACATACAGAATTTCGATGAGAAAACCTAAAACAGCGTTTTTTCAAGTATAAGAGGCGCTTAACCTTCCCCTAGAGGGTAGGCGTGTCTACCCTCTAGTCCGGCCGAGCTTAGACTAGAGCCCGTGTTCGGCTACCCTTAACACCGTGGATTTACTCGATTTCTTCTTCCACCCAGTTGACTAGATAGAGCTGTTCGGTGGCGCGGGTGAAAGCGGTGTAGAGCCAGCGAAAGTAGTCCGGCGTGAGCATCTCTTCCGTCAGATAACCTTGGTCGAGGTAGATGTGTTTCCACTGTCCGCCTTGTGCCTTGTGGCAAGTCACGGCGTAGGCATATTTCACCTGCAAGGCGTTGTAGTGCGGGTCGGCTTTCATCTTCTTCATGCGGTCGGTCTTGCGGGGCAGGTCGGCATAATCCTCCAGCACAGCATGGAAGAGGCGGTCGTTATCCTCTCTCGACAGGGCCGGATAGTCGGAGTGGAGCGTGTCGAGCAAGACAATGGCATCGAGTTCCCAATCGTCATAGTCGGGGAAAGAGAGGGTTACGTTGGCAAATCGAAAACCATACATTTCGCGCGTGTGGCGCACACGACGTACCACGGCAATGTCACCATTGGCGATGAAATCCACCTCTTTGTTATCCTTTGTCCAGTGATAGTTGTTCTTCGCTACGAGCAGCCAGTCGCCCGACGAGAGTTCTTCCTCACGATAAAGAATGGTGTTTCGTATACCTGTATTATACAGATTCGCACGTTTGTTTGAACGGCAGATGACCATTGTCTCCTCCATACCCACCCGGTCATAACTGGACGTCAGAGTTTCAATAAGTTCGCTGCCTGACAGACGACGGATGTCGGCGAATCCTTTCAGTCGAAACTTGGGGTAGGTGAAATAGGTCTCGTCAGACAAGATGCAGCGCAGACGGGTGGCATTGAAGAGAATGCCCGAATCGTTGAGCTGCCGGACCACTTGTGTGAGGCATGCCGTGTACACGTGTAGTCCATAACCTTCGAGCACGTCAGGTGACAGGGCCGGACTTTCGTTCTCGCCCACGGGTGGAAGCTGCGCCGTGTCTCCCATCAGCAATAGTCGACATCCTTGTCCGGAGCTTACATACTGCACCAGGTCATCGAGCAGGCATCCCGAACCGAAAACGCTGTTCAACGACCCTTCATTGGCTATCATGGATGCTTCGTCCACAAGGAAAAGCGTGTGTTGGTGAAGATTGTCGCTGAGTGTGAAATTGTCCATCTCGTTGGAGAAAGAGCGCTGGCGGTAGATTTTCTTGTGTATGGTGTAGGCTGCATGTTGAGCCGTGTGTGCAAACACTTTGGCAGCCCGTCCGGTCGGGGCCAGCAGAACCACTTTCTGCTGGAGGCTGTCGAGAGTCTTGACCAGTGCACCTATGAGTGACGTCTTTCCCGTGCCGGCATATCCGGTCAGCAAAAACAGACTGTCGGCTTGAGGTTTCAGCAGGAAGTCTGCCAATGCATTCAAGGCTTGTTCCTGTTCTGCTGTGGGCTGAAAAGGCAGATTTGCCTTGATTTGTTTGACGAAGAACGTGTTTATCATATTTTTAGTATTATTTTTGCACACGAAAGTAAGCTAAAAAGTAATACGCAACAAGACCATTACTCCAGATACATGACAGAAGTCCACTTTGCTCCCGCTCACTATCAGCTCAGCTTGCGGATAAGCACAGAGCGTTTCACGTTTGCCATTTATAATCCGGATGGTGACCCTGCCTTTCGTGTTGCAGACTATCCGACTGACTGTCGGCGCTCACTGACGGCCAACCTGAAGAGCATTTGCAAGGATAATCTTTTTGTCGGGCAGGACTACCGTTTGGTGCGCGTCCTATTGGCAGGTGTGCCTTGCGTCGTCGTACCGCAGGAGGTATTTGATAGTGCGCGTGAAACTGAGTTTTATTATGCCTGCATGCCGCGGGAGGGACGCCAGACAGTGCTCCATCATGTGTTACCGGCCGGGCTGGTACTGCTTTACGCCGTTGACCGGACGTTCTGCCAGTTGCTGTGCGAACAGTTCCCGGGTGCTCATGTGCAGTCGTCGGTCGTGCCGGTGATGGAGCATTTGCTTGCGCGAAGCCGGAAAAACAGCCGTCGGACATTGTATGTGTACTTCCATGAGAAGCGGATGGAACTCTATGCCTTTGATGCTGGGAAATTCTTACTTCATAATATCTTCCGCTGCACACAGAGTGACGACGTGCTCTACTATGTGCTTTATGTCTGGCAGCAGCTAGGCTTTGATCAGCAGACGGACGAGTTGTGCCTCATAGGGCCTATGCCCGGAGACGCGACCACGTTTCAAGGTTTGCAACGTTATGTGGCGCAAGTGAACACCGTGCATCCTATTGCTGAGTTCCGGCGTGCTGCGTATGCGATGGAAGAGGGGGACTTTGACTTACAGGCATCCTTCCGCACGGCGGAGATTCAGACGCTTAATCAACATTCGTGAACTTTAAAGATAAATCTCATGAGAGTCATCAGTGGCATTTATAAGCGGCGGCGTTTTGATGTGCCGCATACGTTCAAAGCCAGGCCGACAACCGACTTTGCCAAAGAAAACTTGTTTAATGTGCTGGGCAACTATCTTGACTTCGATGACGGACTGTCAGCGCTCGACTTGTTTGCCGGTACGGGGAGCATCAGCCTGGAGCTGCTCTCACGTGGATGCAAACGGGTGATAGCTGTGGAGAAAGATGCCCAACATCATGCCTTTATCTGCAAGGTGATGAAAGAGGTGCAGACTGACAAGTGCCTGCCGTTGCGGACTGATGTCTTTCGCTTTATGGAGCGCTGCGGCGAACAGTTTGACTTCATCTTTGCCGACCCGCCTTATGCTCTGCCACAGCTTGAAGAAATTCCTGCGCTCGTGTTCCGTCATGAGCTTTTGAAAGAAGGGGGCATTTTTGTCCTTGAGCACGGGAAAAATCATCACTTCGAGGACGACCCGCACTTTATGGAGCACCGTCACTATGGCAGTGTGAACTTTACTTTCTTCAGAGCAGTGGAGAAAGCAGACGGACAACCGACTCCTTGAATTTCTCACTAAGCGGTCGGCTTTTCCATTCTTTTAAGCGTATGGTGCGGCACTCGCGCTGGTCGAGTAAGAAACGCTCCTTAATGTACCATGCCGTCTGTTCGTCATAGACGAAGGCGTTGATTTCAAAGTTGTGCTCGAAGCTCCGGAAATCCATGTTCGTTGAACCGACGGTTGAGAGCATGTCGTCAGATACCATCATCTTCGAATGCAGGAATCCTTTTTCATAAAACAGCACTTTCACACCTGCTTTCAGCACATCTTCCAGATAAGACATAGAGCCGAGTTGGGTCAACTGGCTATCAGAACGAGAGGGGATCATCAGGCGCACGTCAACACCTGCCAGCGCAGCCGTCTGTAGTGCAGAGAGAATGGGTTCGTTAGGTATGAAGTAGGGAGTCTGGATGTAGAAGTAACGTTTAGCGCTGGTAATGGCCAGCACCAGTCCTTGCATGATGGCGCGCCATTCGCCGATGGGTTCTGACGTGACAGTCTGTATCAATGCTGTTCCGCAAGAGGTGACAGGGGGATAATATTTGGAGGCTGTCAGTAAGGAATTTTCCATAAAAAACCAATCCATCAGGAAATTGCTTTGTAGGTTGTAGACTGCAGGGCCTTCGATGCGCAGATGGGTGTCGCGCCATGGGCCGGAGTCGAGCCCCTTCAGGTAGCGTTCGGCAATGTTCATTCCGCCGATGAAGCCAACACGTCCGTCAATGACGGTGACCTTACGGTGGTTGCGATAGTTGACCTTGCTCGTGAATAGCGGGAAACGTACTTTCAGGAACCCTCGCACCTCAATGCCCTCGCTCCGCATTTGGTCGTAGAAACTGTTTGGCACGTTCCAACTTCCCACGTCATCGTAGAGCAGGCGTACTTCCACCCCTTCTTTCACTTTGTCCACCAGCAGATCGCGTACAAGGTGACCAATGGCATCATCCTCAAAGATGTAAAATTCGAGGTGGATGTGATGTCTTGCATGTGCGATGTCTCGCATGAGGGCTTGCACCATTGTGTAACCGTCGAAATAGAGTGTCGTGCGGTTGCCTTCGAAAGGGAAAGCCTTGTTGAGCGAGCGGAAGAGGTTAATGAGCTGGGCATAAGCTGGGGGAGTCTGGATGTTTTTTTGTTCGATGTAGGCTTGGAGCGACTTGCGGTTGATGCGGCTCAGTGTGTGTTTACTGATGAGATGCTCGCGTCGGGGATTTCGGCCGAAAAAGAAGTAGAGGATAAGCCCAACGACAGGAAGGAACAGAAGAACGACGACCCACGACATGGCGCGCATGGGGTTGTGATTGTCAAGCACAACAACCACAACGGTGCTGACGACCAGTATCAGGTAGGCGAGTCCCAGTATGGTCAAAAACACGGCTGGTATCATTCGTTTTTCTTTCGTTTTTTAATAACTGTGAACAAATATAGCATAAATCTATGA
>CAZOKL010000124.1:0-5235 GCA_964580305.1 uncultured Bacteroides sp. | reverse complement strand
CCATGTTCTGTGCAAGTGGTTTATATTTGCATATATATAACCAAACGGAAAGCATGAAGAAGCAAATCATTGGGATGCTGTTGCTCTGCGGAGGCATCATTTTCAGCTCATGTGAGAAGAAAAGTCGTGTGGACGAGTTGAGAGACTTCATTGAGCAAGTCAAGGACGAGGGCAGCCACTACACAGCCAGTCAGTGGAATGAAGCCAACGAAAAATTTAGCAAGTTGCTTGAAAAAACCGAGGAATATGAAGACCTCACTCCTGAAGAATTGGAAGAAATAGCCCGTTTGCAAGGTGAATATGCGGCCACGGCTTTCAAGAACCAGGCCGGAGAAATCATGCAAAAGGCCGGAGCCGTCATCAATGGTTTTTTGGACGGACTTTCAGACGATGAAGAATAAAGAAGAAGCTGTCAAATCAAATAAATAACACTATGAAAGCATTTAAAGGAATCCTCGGAGGTCTGTGCCTCTGCGCTGCTTTGGGCAGCTGTGCGCCTGCCGCGCAAAACAACGAGTCGGCTGCCGGCACAAACAGTGTCGATGTGGCGAGCATTGTTAAGGAAAACATCATGACGCGCCGCAGCGTGCGTCAGTACAAGTCGCAACCGGTCGGTCGCGACACGATGCAGGTCATCATGGAGTGTGGCATCAACGCGCCTAACGGACAGAACAAACAGTCATGGGAAGTGCGCGTGGTGGATAATCCTGAGTTTATCAATGGCATTACGGAGGCATACAAGAAGCAAAACCCGAAGATGGCTGAAGACCCTTCATTCAAGAACATGTTCCGCAACGCACCCACGGTGGTGTTCATTGCACGTGACAAGAGCTATGACCTTGCGCAGATTGACTGCGGCCTGATGGGCGAAAACATGATGCTCTCGGCCTGGTCGATGGGCATCGGTTCGTGCTGTCTGGGCGGCCCCGTGCGCTTCATGCAGACATCAAAGGATGCCGCTCCCTATCTGGAACGTTTGGATTTCAGTGAGGGCTATGAGCTGCTCTATTGCATCGCCTTCGGTTATCCCGACGAAACACCCGATGCCAAACCGCGTGACATGGGCAAGGTGAAGTTCATTGATTGAGCGCACTGTGAAAATAAATTGTTCATTTCTCTCCTGCGTCCATGCCCTTTATCGGGGTGTGGGCGTAGTTTTTTACAAGCACTCGTTTCATGCAGGCTTGATGTAATCTCACTCAAATAAAACACATAGTTATGAAAAAGACACTTACTACACTGGCTTTCTTGCTGTGCTTCCTCGTGGGCATGGCACAAGAGAGCAACAACGGCAAGCAACTTTGGGCCAAATCGTTCCTCAACCAGGAGGCTCCCGAGCTGACCGTGGAGAAATGGCTCACTGCCCGGCCCGACACGGAGGGCAAATTCGTTCTGATTGATTTCTGGGCCACTTGGTGCGGCCCCTGCCGCAGGGCCATCCCCGAGCTGAACGAGCTGCAAAAGCAGTTCAATGATCAGCTGGTTGTCATCGGCATTTCCAATGAAACGGAAGAAAAGGTGAAGGCCATGAAAGACCCCGTCATCGAGTATGCCAGCGCCATCGACACCCAGAGCACGATGAAAGAGGTGCTCGAGGTGAAGGGCATCCCTCACGTCATCCTCATCGACCCGCATGGCATCGTCCGCTGGGAGGGCTTCCCCATGCTGGAGGGTTATGAACTGACAGCCGACGTCGTCAAGGAACTGATTGAAAAATACAAGTAATCGGTTTTGTGCAAGCTGTGCACTTCCGCGCATCCGGACATCATGGTTCGGTGCGCGGTTTTTTGTGTCCCGACCGCTTGCCGGACACCCGCTCCGCAGGCTGTTAAGGGCGGCCGGGCCGGGTCTCTATTCCGTCCGTCCTTGCCCTCTACTCCGTGGTCGGGCGGAGTAGAGGCCCCGTAAGGCCGCAAAAAAAGACGGGATGCACCCGTGGGCGTATCCCGTCACCGTACCCTCGTCGAGAATCGAACTCGAATCTAAAGTTTAGGAAACTTCTATTCTATCCGTTGAACTACAAGGGCAAATGCAGAAGCATGTGGCGCAAAGGTAATGATTTCTGTTCATACCACAAAAGAAGAGGCACGTTTTGCTTTGTTTTTGCGCTTGGGTGATGTGTCATCTCATTGTCTGTTTTTAATTCATTTTTCCTTCTTTTTCTTGTGATGGCTTACACGCTGTTTTTGCATTCTCTTTCTTTGATGTCAAAAGGATATTTTCTCCAAAACTTCGTCTGAAAGCGAAAAAAACGGTGCAAATCTTCAAATTTGCACCTTAAGAGTTTGCTTAATTCATGAACATTACAGACCTTTGCCCCTCAAACAGAAAACAATATCATTTTTATAACACAAACTATGGCAGAAAAAATGGAAGTTAAGGAACTTGATGAGGTGGTAGTACGCTTCTCGGGAGATTCCGGCGATGGAATGCAGCTGGCAGGAAACATCTTTTCCAACGTGTCAGCGACAGTCGGCAACGACATTTGTACATTCCCAGATTATCCGGCGGACATCCGCGCTCCGCAAGGCAGCTTGACTGGCGTATCAGGATTTCAAGTACACATTGGTGCTGAAAAGGTGTTCACACCGGGCGATTTATGCGACGTGCTGGTGGCCATGAACCCCGCAGCGCTGAAGACACAATACAAATTTGCGAAGCGAACCGCTTGCATCATTATCGACACCGATAGCTTCAAGAAGTCAGACCTCGACAAGGCCGAGTTCAAGACCGCCAACCCCATTGAGGAGATGGGCATCAAGCAGGATGTCATCGCTGCCCCCATCACGCAGATGGTGAAAGACTGTCTGGCCGACACCGGTATGGACAACAAGTCGATGCTCAAATGCCGCAACATGTTTGCCGTGGGGCTGGTTTGCTGGTTGTTCGACCGCGACCTCCACGCAGCCGAAACTTTCCTGCGTGAGAAGTTTGCCAAAAAACCCGAAGTGGCCGAGGCCAACATCAGAGTGCTTCATGCCGGCTATGACTACGGACACAACACAAGCTCGTCTGTGGATCACACCTACCGCATCGAGTCACATGCCAAGGTCACGGGCCGCTACATGGACATTTCAGGCAACAAGGCCACGGCCTATGGCTTCATTGCCGCTGCCGAAAAGGCAGGCCTGCGTCTCTTCTTGGGTTCCTATCCCATCACTCCTGCAACCGACGTGCTTCACGAACTCTCCAAACACAAGTCGCTTGGTGTCATCACCATGCAGTGCGAAGACGAAATCTCCGGATGCGCTTCGTCCGTCGGGGCGGCCTTTGCCGGAGCGTTGGCTGTGACCTCCACTTCCGGACCGGGCATCTGCCTGAAGTCTGAAGCCATGAACCTGGCCGTGATTACGGAGCTTCCGCTCGTCGTGCTCGACGTGCAGCGTGGCGGCCCTTCGACCGGACTGCCCACCAAATCAGAGCAGACCGACCTGCTGCAAGTGCTCTTCGGACGCAACGGCGAGTCGCCCATGCCTGTCATTGCCGCCACTTCGCCGACCAACTGCTTTGACGCTGCCTACATGGCTTGCAAGATGGCCCTCGAGCACATGACTCCCGTGGTGCTCATGACCGATGCTTTCATTGCCAACGGTTCTGCCGCGTGGAAGCTCCCCAACCTCGATGAGTATCCCGCCATCTGTCCGCCTTATGTCACTCCTGAGATGAAGGAGGGCTATGCCCCCTATCACCGCAATCCCGAAACCGGTGTGCGCTATTGGGCCTTGCCGGGCCAGGAGGGTTTCACCCACATTCTGGGCGGACTGGAGAAAGACAGCAGCACGGGCGCCATCTCGACCGACCCTGAGAACCATGACCTGATGTGCCGCCTGCGGGCTGAAAAGGTGGCCAGGATTCCTGTGCCCGACGTGAAGGTGCTGGGCCATGCCGATGATGCCGACCTGCTTGTTGTGGGTTTCGGTGGCACCTACGGACACCTCTACACGGCCATGGACGAGATGAACAAGGCCGGACACAAGGTGGCTCTGGCACACTTCTCCTACATCAACCCGCTCCCGAAGAACACGGTCGAGGTGCTTGGTCGCTACAAGAAGGTGGTCGTTGCCGAGCAGAACAGTGGGCAGTTTGCCGCTTATCTGCGCATGAAGGTCGACGGCTTCGTGCCCTATCAGTTCAATCAGGTGAAAGGGCAGCCCTTCGTTGTCAGTGAACTGGTGGAAGCCTTCGAAGAGATTCTCAAAAAATAAACCAACCATTAAAGGACAGAAAAACATGACACAATATACTGCTAAAGACTTTAAGAAAGGACAACCGCGTTGGTGTCCGGGTTGCGGCGACCATTTCTTCCTCGCCTCGTTGCACAAGGCCATGGCCGAAATTGGCGTAGCCCCCCATGAGACGGCCGTTATCTCCGGCATCGGCTGTTCAAGCCGCCTGCCTTACTACATGAATACTTACGCCATGCAGACCATACACGGGCGTGCGGCTGCCATTGCCACCGGCTGCAAGGTGGCCAATCCCGGCTTAACCGTGTGGCAGATTTCCGGCGACGGCGACGGCCTTGCCATCGGAGGCAACCACTTCATTCATGCCATCCGCCGCAATGTCGACATCAACATGGTGCTTCTGAACAACCGCATCTACGGTCTGACCAAGGGACAGTATTCACCCACCTCGCCGCGCGGATTCGTCAGCAAGTCGTCGCCCTATGGCACTGTGGAAGACCCCTTCCACCCCGCAGAACTCTGCTTCGGCGCACGCGGACGCTTCTTTGCCCGCTGTGTGGCCACCGATGCCGAAGGCTCTGTCAGAGTGCTCAAGGCTGCTGCCGCACACCGGGGTGCATCTGTCGTTGAGGTGCTCCAGAACTGCGTCATCTTCAACAACGGCACACACGACTATGTCTACACCCGGGAAGGACGCGCCAAGCATGCCATCTATGTGGAGCACGGCAAGCCGCTCATCTTCGGCGAGAACAGTGAATATGGTCTCGTGCAGGAGGGTTTCGGCCTGAAGGTGGTCAAGATTGGCGAAAACGGCATCACGGAGAAAGACATTCTTGTGCACGACGCACACTGCGAGGACAACACACTGCAACTCAAGCTCGCCCTCATGGAAGGCCCCGACTTCCCCATTGCCCTCGGCGTCATCCGTGATGTGGAGGCTCCGTCTTACGAGACAGCCGTAACCGAGCAAGTCGAAGAAATCAAAACCAAAAAGCGCTATCACAACTTCCAGGAACTGCTCCTGACCAACGACACGTGGGAAGTGAAGTAA
>CAZOKL010000123.1:0-5236 GCA_964580305.1 uncultured Bacteroides sp. | reverse complement strand
AAGGATGATTGGGGACAAGTAGGCTCACTCTTCTTTTATTGTGTCTCAACATCAATTTTTACCGCACCTATTGAGCCGAAAGTGCATAACTTAAAAAATTATGACAAATTTAGAGCAGGCCCAATTTGATATTGCTAAAGCCATTTACATAGAACGCATAGTAAATACAGACAAAAAAGGAAAATCCTTGTCTGAAAAAAATGCACAAGAAGCTATTTCAAGCACAGAAATCTTTATGCAAGAGTGGGATAAAGTAAAGTCAGCCTCAAATAAAACTTTCCCAAATTCTGCATACATAGCAAATAAGGGTATGTAACTCAATCAATTTGATTGATGTCTATCCTTGATGTCGTAAAATGCGAAGTTTCAGACACTGAACTTGTAAGCAAGTTTTTGTCTGACAAAATCCGCTTAGGGTCACAACTAGTTGTGTACCCTGGGCAGACAGCTATTTTTGTGAAAGGAGGTAAGTTCTATGATGAGTTTGGCAGTGGCACTTACACCATAAAGACTGAGAATATACCTCTTTTGGATAAGGTTGTAAACTTGCCATTCGGAGGTGATTCTCCATTCCAGGCAGAAGTATGGTTTGTGAATCAGATTTCATTGCTTGACTGCAAATGGGGTACGCAAACGCCCCTGCAAATTGAAGATCCGAAATATGATGTGATTGTTCCAATCAGAGCGTATGGGCAATACGGTTTCAGAATAGAGCAACCTCGAACATTCCTTGAGAAGTTGGTCGGCAATATGCCATCCTTTGCAACGGATAAGGTGGTTTCATATTTCAGGGGCATTATCTTGTCTAAGCTGACAGCCATCATTTACGACAAACTGAAAGAAGAAGGTTTGTCCGTGCTGAATATCAATTCACAGGTTGAAGTGTTGTCCGAATACGCCAAAGATTGCTTGAAGGAAGTCTTTCTGAAATACGGTATTGGCATAGAAATCTTTAATATCATATCCATTACAGTAAAAGAGGATGATCCAAGTTTCTTGAATTTGAAAGAAGCCAAGGATGCAGTAGCCGAAATCAAGATAATGGGTGAAAAGAATTACCGACTTTCACGCTCTTTTGATGTGTTGGATGCAGCAGCGGAGAATGAAAACGGAGGCGCAATGAACGCCGCACTTGGATTAGGCGCAGGGGTTGGCATAGGCGGTGCGGTCGGAACAATGGCGGCAAAAACTTTTTCCAATGGTTTAGCCTCTGATGATGTTCCTCCACCATTGCCGAAAGCAACAACCTATTACCTGGGCATAGATGGAAAATCTGTAGGGCCAGTGGATTTTGACACTGTATGCCAAAAATATTCTGTTCGTGAAATCAATGCCGACACCTTGGTTTGGAGAAAAGGCATGAAGGCATGGGATAAGATTTGCAATGTGGATGACTTCCAATCTTTGTTTGGCGAAGAATGCCCTCCACCGTTACCGACAATATAAAAGCATACTGCAATGAAGAAAATAATTCTATTCACTTGTGCGACATTATTTATCGTCAACTTCTTATTTGGTTTGTTGCTGAGCAGCTATGAGTGGCTTAATGTGCTTCTCAGTAGTGGAATCATCATATTGTCTGGCATTTTTATGTTGATGGTTGGGATATTGCCTTTGAAAGACGGCTTCAAATCATCTTTGTATGTGGTATATCCCATCTTGGGACTCATTGAACTTGTGTTATCATTGTTTTCATCCGATAAAATAACGGATAACTGGGTGATAATGGTATTGATGCTTATAGTTGCATTCAAACTGATATTGTTGTGTGTGGCAAATATAATTTCAAATAAGATCAAATAGCTATGCAAAAAGGTAATTTAATGGGTTTGTCTGAAACTGAGGAATACATTTCAGATGAACGGCAAGAGTGGCAAGTCCCATCAGCTGTGAAGGATAAGGTGGCCAAAATGTTGCTAAAATACAATGCCAAGGCGACCAGGAAAGGCTATACTGACTCTATTCTGACTTTGGATGAAACTTCGGGTGTACTCAGCGGAATATTTGTTCCAAAGAAAAGCGGAACATTCCTAGGGGATTTAAAAGATGGCTATAACAATGGGGACTTATGTGGGGATATCCAAAAAATATTGCGCCTATGCACAAAAAAATGTCCTCAATGCAACAGTCAACTACCTGCACTTGCCAAAGAATGTGAGGTATGTGGCAAACGATTCCTTAAAGACAAAAAGATTGAGATTGAAGAAAGGACTAAGGATTCTACTGATATTGAGGTGGAAAAAATTGAGGTGGAGGAAAAAGCAAAGGACTCTATCGGTACTGAGGCGGCAAGTGAAGGGAAGGTAAGATATGAATTGTTTGATGCCCGTACAGCAATAGAATTACCTGATGGAATATCATATTACGATGATATCCTATCACACTTTGAAGAGTTTATTGCTGCACAGAATACAAAACCTAAGAATGAGGTGAATTTCTTTATGGCATTGGATTTGGATAAGATAGACCCTGCTGATCAAGAAAACATGACTGATGATGACCCGCGATGGGGAATAAACTTATTTGATATTAGCAATGTGGTATTCAGCAAGTACAACAAATGGAAGGCATTGTTTGAGGATAAGGTAAACAGTGGTAAGCCTCAAATTTTCATAACCATGATGGATTGGCAGGTAGATTTGAATAAGCTTGCAAAGTTTGCTACGGAAAGCTGTATTTCATACGCCTTTGAAAACGGGATAGATAGGTATGACAAAGAGTATGCGAAGATTATACTTTCATTTGATGACGATGTAAAAGCAGCAACAAATTTCTTGTGTAATGTGGCTACAAACATTCTTTCAGTTCCCAAAAACGTGCCTATTACAATAGGTATCAGTTCTTATCGAACAAAGACCAAGGCAAAAAAAGAATATAAGGAGAGCAATACTTTTACTGCTAAGGACTTTGCAAAAGGAGCTATGGTATTATTAAAAAATAAGATTACAGGCAAGTAAAATTTGAAGTAGGATATAATAAACAAGGATATATTTATGAATACCAAAGCGATTTGCCCGAATTGTGGTGCAGAAGGCACGGCAGGTAGATTCTGTGAGTATTGCGGAACTAAGATTCCTATGCCTAAACCTAAGCGTAAAAAGAAATCAAATTCTGACTCTGATGAAGAGAAGCGTATATTTGAATTTCAAACGTCAGAGGAGGATGCTATTCAAAAGATGCTTTATCAACTGACGGAAAAAGAAAATCTGCCTAAAGACTTCTTCCAAAATTGTAAAGTGGATGAGGTCAAACCCTATTATGTCCCTGTTTATTATTACCAATGCAGTTTTGAAGCACCTTGGAGTTGTGTGAAACTTGTAACAAGGGAGTATGAGGTCTATAACAGATCCACTGGGCGCAATGAGAAAAAGAAAACTACTGAGCGTTATCCGATGAACGGTGTAGCTATGGATTCTTTTACCTACATTACTTGTGCAGGTAGAAAAGAAGATTTGCCCAAAGAGCTATATGAGTTCATCAACACAGAAATGATAACCAAAGGAGCGTCTTATTATGATAATTCCGAGGTACGTGAATTGACAGGCGAAGAATCTTCCATATTGGTTGAAAATGGAGGATTCAGTTCTGATGTATTGTGGAGACAGAACTGTGATGCACTCTTTGATGCAAGGGTCAGCAGAACTGTACGTTCTCAATTACCTGACAGATATGAAGACCTTTCTTATTCATATAGCTACAATAACCCTTCTTGGGATATGATACTGCCCTTTTGGGTCGTCTACTATTCATATAATGGAAAGAAATTTATATTTGTAACGGACGGATTAGTCAAAACTACGAAGCTAAACTCACCTGTAGATGAAAAGCAAGCATCGGAAAGCGAGGCTATTAAGAAAGATTTGGCTCAAAAAAGCAGTAAAAGCGGTTGGAGCATATTCTATTTCATCCTTTTTTCTTTGGCAACACTAATAACTTCGGTTTTCTTGACTGAGGAAAACGTTTCTCTTTGGTGCATATTACTTTCCATTGCCTTTATGCTTCTGACTTTTATCAATGGAAGTATGACAAAGAAAAGGCTCAAAGAGAAGAAAAAGGCTCAAGCTGTACAGACAAAAAATCAAAATGAAACATGGCTACAACGAAAAGAGCAGTTATCATCTACGCTTACGCATAACGGCTTTGGAATGACTGATTCCAAGACAAAAGAACTCCTCAGCACTATTAAGCGAGAGGTTGAACGTAAAGATATGTCTGTGGATAGCAAAACAAATTATCTATGGGTGAAAATAATAACAGGTATTGTTTTGATTATATGGGTTATTACCTTGCCAAAAGGAATCCGCAGCTTTTCAGAACGGGTACAGGAAGAAAGGAAAGCGAAAAAGGAGGCAGTAGAGAAAGCAAACCAAGAAAAAGAAGCTAAGGAAGCAAAGGAATATGCGATGTCAATATTTCAGAATGAACTACAGAAAATTGCTAAAACAGATCTGCAAAAATTAGCATTACCAAATAATATCAAAGAAATTAAAGAGAATGGAAAAAGAGACACTATAATCTATAAATTTGATTTCAATGGTAATTTAACGAGCATAGAAAACAATAAGGATCATGAAATATTCAATTTTATTGATGGGAATTTAATCTCTTCAAGCAGGGAAGAACATAATAAAATTATAGTTAGGAAATATATTGCAGAGCGTAATATAATAACGGACAGGTATACTTTATATTCAACTCAAGAAGGTAAATCTCATAAAAAGTATGAGACTTCGTTTAGTCTTGATGAATACGGAAGAATATCTTCATTTATACATGTTATACATAATATGTCTTATGATGATAAAAATAGAGCAAAAGTTCGCTATGGTTACGAATATATAGATGGCTATATATTACCAATTAGCGAATTTACTCCATATCCTTTATTTGTGCCTGCTGATATGAGTCGTTTTGAATTCGTAATAAAAGACGGAAACATTGTCCAAATTTCAAAAGACATAGAAGGCAAAGAGATATTATATACATTTGGTTATTGGGACAAACAGACTATTGAGCAGGAACAGCAAAGAATCTCCATACAAAATGAGATGAAAATAGTTGATGATTCTGTTGCAGTTGCATCCCCTGCAGATTCTTTGGCCGCTGATTAACAAATATTTTTTCTCTGTAAATTATGAAATTAGCTGATTTAGGTAGTATATTTGCAATCGTAAAGCATCAAGAGTACTTGGATGTACACCAACCGAGCTTTGAATATTGTAGCCACGGTGGTAAA
>CAZOKL010000122.1:0-5434 GCA_964580305.1 uncultured Bacteroides sp. | reverse complement strand
TTTATGGGAATTCGCTCGGACATCCCGCAGCTGCTCATGGCCATGGATGTAATGGTGTTTCCCTCTTTTTACGAGGGAATGCCGAATGCCGTTATTGAAGCGCAGGCTACGGGACTACATTGTGTAATCTCCGACAGCATCACGCAAGAAGCTGCAATTACGGATAAGGTTGACTATATGTCCCTTTCAGCCACACCGGAGGAATGGGCGGATAAGACACTGTCGTATGCTGTCCCATATAATCGTGAAGGTATGCAAAAGATCTTTATAGAGAAGGGCTACGACATCACATCTGTTGCAAAGAAGTTCTGTGATGCTGTATTTGAATGACATAGACCGAAGATATCGAAGATATCCATGTGTACAGAACGAGTGTGATTGGGGCATGGCGAAATTCATGTTTGCTGTTCGTGTCGGCCAGCGAGATGAGTTGCTGGATGTTGAACACGCAATATCACCAAACAATTTATATTTGAATCTGGAGCCTCGACTACCCCCCACGTAGAACGTAGATTCTTTTGCAAAAAGGAATAATTTGCATAGGTGGTGCCGGTTGATGATGATAACAAGTAAGTATTCCTTTAAGATGCCAACTGCTTCTGTTAGGCTTAGTACGATTCAAGAAGTTTTTTTCTTTACTTATTTGTGTACCATAACTGCCCATCAACTCGGCACCGGATTTGATGCTGTGGCGGTGCGCGTAGCATTCGTTCTGTATTTTGGAAGCAGTTGCTTGGTTTTATTAGAGAGAAAGAAAGTGATTATAAATGGGTTGTTCTTTTGGTATCTATTGTTTGTTATATATGCTGTCTTCAGCATTTTCTGGGCATCATCAATCAGTGATGCAACCAGTTATACGAATCAATATATACAGAATATTGCCATGATTTTTTTCTTGTCCCAACGGATTCAAGATTTAAAATCACTTAAACGGCATTTATGGATGATATTTCTTTCCTTGATTTATTCCGTTATTCTGCTTGCGGTCAAGACCCCTTTATATGTATGGGGAACTGAGCGAATCGGAGATTCAATCGGCCTCTACGCTACTGATATTGGACAGAGAATGGCTTTCGGTGCATTGATCGGTATATATCTCATGGAGGACTTATCAAAAAGCAAAAAGATTTTGCTATCTATAGTTATTTCTCTCTTTTGCGCGGTTGTTATGCTTTCCGGTTCGAGAAAGTCAATAATGCTAGTCGCAGTTGGTTTGTTTTCCTATTTTATTATTCGTGAGCCACTTCACTGGAATGCGCTGTCTGTTTGGAGACGGTTTATGCAGATTACCGTTGTGCTGGCCATTATTGCCGCTCTTTTCTACGCTATGGTGAAAATTCCGATTTTCTATGATGTTATTGGCTGGCGGTTGGAAAGCATGGTAGACACATATCTAGGAACTGCTAATGATGGGAGCATGAATAGTCGAGACAGCTTACGAGAAATTGCCCAGGAACTCTTTTCCCAGGCTCCGTTGATAGGGGTTGGGGCTAATAATTACCGAACACATTTAAGATCAATTGGCTACTATATGGTATCGTACTGCCACGACAATTTTTGGGAGTTGCTCTGCACTCTCGGAATCCTGGGTTTCCTCATTTACTATTTCATGACATTGAAAATCATTACCTCTATTTGGATGTCTCGTAAGGCCAGTAAAGATCGAAAAGTGTTATGTATGTTATTCATTGTGCTTTGCCTAATGACAGTGCTTGGGCGCTGGCATGTCTATTACTATCGGGAGTTTGAATGCATTTTGCTTACATTAGGATATCTATCGATTAAGACGACAGGAAAAGCTACAGGAAATGAAAAGGCAACTATTGAAGCATGTTAGGGCAATTCCAGCACTCGTGCGGTGGATAATGCAATATATACGGTTGGCAGTAACTGTGTCGTTGGAGCGGTCACCGTGCAAAGGGCACATGCCATCTGGTTCTCTGGTTACGTCCGCTTGCGACTTAATGATTTTAACCTTTTCAGAGGTAAATAAACTCTGCTCGGGAAGGGATTTAGTTCTATGCGCCAAGGATTAAATGTAGCAAAAAAAAGCGGACTCTACCTTATTGGTAACCTGTCCTCCAAATTTGTAAATGTACTTTTGATCCCGATTTATGCGTTTGCGTTAAGTGCAGATGCGTTGGGCACCTATGATTATGTACAGACAATCGTTAATTTCATTTTGCCATTTGCCTTTGTCGCCGTATGGGAAGCGGTACTTCGTTTCTGCTTGCGAGATCAAGAGCACTTTGATATCTACATCAAAAATGTCCTGTCTCTGATGTTGATATCTGTGTTTCTCATCGTAGTCGTTGCAATTATCTATATCTTTTGTAGTGAAGAACATGAAAACATCATAATATTTCTCAACGGAGTAACTATGTTGGTTGCTACCGGAGCAGTTAATATTTGGCAATACGCAGCCCGCGGTACTGGTCAAAATATTACATATGTTATCTCCAGTGTGTTGGGGACGATAACGAATGTTTTTTTGAATATCATACTTCTTTGCGTTTTTCGTTGGGAGTATAATGCCTTGTTTTTTGCCTACAATGTAAGCCATCTTCTGGTGGTCTGCTATATAGAGTTTAAGCTGAAACTGCTGAGACGCGTATTTTTCTCAAGAGCCAGTTGGATAGATAGCCATTACATACGCATAATTCTGAACTATTCTGCTCCACTCATGCTCAATCTATCATTGGCATGGTTTTTCTCAGGTTTTGGAAGGATTCTTGTTGCAAATACACTCGGTAGTGAGCAAAATGGTCTGTTCTCTTTTGCGATGAAATTTGCAACGTTGGTCACGACAATCGGCTCAGTTGTTGGGATGGCTATAATTGAAGAGGGAATTTTAATCTCAGGACAGACAGATCGGGAGAAAACCAAATTTTTCTTTTCACATACACTTGAACAAATTCTTGGTTTTTTTCTAAGTATGATTACCTGCGCAATGCCGGCGATATCAATTTTTTATACTTGGATTGCAGAGACAGAATATAGGGATTCCTTTATTATTATCCCGTTTGTCTTAATTTACGGTGTAATGATGAGTGTAGCCACTAGTACGGGAGCTGTTTTTCAAGCGGCGGATCGGACAAAATATCAGTTTGTGTCGTCTGCCATCGGCACAATAGTGCTGGTTATCACTGCGTGGTTCGGCATTCTTGCGTTTGGAATTGTAGGTGCTGCGATTGGGCAGATGGTAGGAGCTACAGTTCTGTTCTTTTCGAGATATTTATGGGCGAAGCGGTTGATTGGCATGAAAATACGATGGAGAAGGCCTATTGCATTGTTTGTTTTATATGTATCATACTGCTTCCTTGTGGGGATCGGAGGTCCTTTTTTCGATTGTCTATTGTTGTTGCTAGGATTAGCAGGCGTTTTAGTGATATATCGAGATTTCCTGAAGTCCATATTTAAGGGAGAAGAGAAGATTTGAGTTAAACGTAGAGAATGACAGTCCATAATTCGAGCATGTCCATACTGAAGTATAAGTTCATTTTCCCCATTGTGGATAAGTTTTATAGGACATTTATTGTCGATGCTGACGGAGAGTTCAAATGATAAAACAGATTATTAAAAAGCTGCGTTTCCTTGTAGCGAGTAGGGATGTTTACGCAAATATGCTTCGCCGTGCAGGATGCCAGATTGGTGAAGCACCAGAGATATACAAAACCGCTAATTTTGGGTCTGAACCTTATCTTATAAAGCTGGGCAACCATGTTCGGATAACAAGTGGAGTTCAACTTATCACACATGACGGTGGACTGTGGACCCTACGACACATGGGATTGTTACCAGATGCAGATCGTTTTGGGCGGATCACCATAGGAAATAACGTACATATAGGTATTAACGCTGTTATTATGCCGGGAGTTACGATTGGTGACAATGTAGTAGTTGGCTGCGGAGCTGTCGTGACGAAGGACATTCCAGATGGCTGCGTAGTTGCGGGCGTACCTGCAAAAGTGATAGAAACCATCGAGGAATACTATGAGAAATCGAGACCGCGCTCCGTTGAGACAAAACATATGTCGCCTGAAGAGAAAAAAATATGGCTACTAAGAAATTTTCTTGGAAATAAGTGAGGGGTGTTGTGCTTTGATTGACTTGAACTGGAAAACCTTCCTTATTACTGGGGCCTCCGGGTTTATCGGTGCTAAGTTGGTTAGCCGCCTTTGTGAAACTTGTAGAGGGGTCGCAGTGATTGGCATTGATAACATGAGCGATTATTATGATGTTTCGCTGAAGGAGTATCGGCTCCAACAGCTCGAAGAATATGGCGCTTTTACATTTATAAAGGGGAGCATTGCAGATAAAGCATTAATGACAGAGATTTTTGCGAGATACAAACCCCAAGTGGTTGTAAATCTGGCGGCTCAAGCAGGTGTTCGATATTCCATTGACCATCCGGATGTATATGTTGAATCGAATCTAATTGGCTTCTATAACATCCTGGAGGCCTGCCGCTACTACCCGGTGGAGCACCTGGTTTACGCCTCATCCTCATCTGTCTATGGCAGCAACGAAAAAGTGCCCTACTCCACCGAAGATAAAACGGACAACCCCGTGTCGCTTTATGCGGCTACGAAGAAGTCTAATGAGTTGATGGCTCATGCCTATTCGAAGTTGTACAACATTCCTGCCACGGGACTAAGGTTTTTCACTGTTTACGGTCCTGCCGGCCGTCCAGATATGGCGTATTTTGAATTTACGAATAAGCTGCGTAAGGGCGAGCCAATCCGGATATTTAACTACGGGAAGTGCCAGCGCGATTTTACATACATTGACGATATTGTAGAAGGTGTTGTCAGAGTCATGCAGCAACCACCAGAAAAGAAGCTTGGGGAGGATGGACTTCCGCTCCCTCCACATAAAATTTACAACATCGGAAACAATCATCCTGAAAATTTGCTGGATTTTGTTCAGATTTTGCAGGAAGAACTGGTTGTGGCTGGTGTGTTGCCGCAAAATTACGATTTTGAATCACAGAAGCAATTGGTTCCTATGCAGCCCGGCGATGTTCCGATTACTTACGCAGACACTACGGCGCTGGAGGAGGATTTCGGTTTCAAGCCGAATACAAACCTGCGTGAAGGGCTTCGTCGTTTTGCCGAGTGGTATAAAGCCTTTTATTTGTCTGGATGAGACAGGCGAATAAGTGGCCGAGATATTTAAGGGCAACTGACGGATCATCAGAGTATGGATGCTGTGCAACCTTTTTGATGGAGATATTGATACACAAGAATGATGCTTGAGTGGAGGAAACAGTCCTCCGAAGCGGGTGAAATGGAGGGCTTTAGCATGAAAAAAATTGCCGTAGCGGGTACTGGCTATGTAGGCCTGTCTATCGCGGTTCTTTTGGCGCAACACAATAAGGTGACTGCGGTGGATATCGTCCCCGAGAAGGTAGATATGCTGAATAATCGCCAGT
>CAZOKL010000121.1:0-5442 GCA_964580305.1 uncultured Bacteroides sp. | reverse complement strand
AAAATGCCCGTTTGGCCAATTATTTCGGTTGCTTTCCAATGTAGGCCAGGATGCCTCCGTCAACATAGAGCACCTGACCGTTGATGAAGTTTGAAGCGTCGGAAGCCAGGAACACGGCCGAACCCATCAAGTCTTCGGGTGTGCCCCAGCGTGCTGCCGGAGTCTTGGCAACGATGAACGAATCGAACGGGTGGCGAGAGCCGTCCGGCTGACGCTCACGCAGCGGAGCTGTCTGCGGTGTGGCGATGTAGCCCGGGCCGATGCCGTTGCATTGGATGTTGTATTCGCCATACTCGGATGCGATGTTGCGGGTCAACATCTTCAGTCCGCCCTTGGCTGCGGCATAAGCCGACACCGTTTCGCGGCCAAGCTCGCTCATCATGGAGCAGATGTTGATGATTTTTCCGTGCCCCTTCTTAATCATGGCAGGGATGACGGCCTTCGACACGATGAACGGGGCTGTCAGGTCAATGTCAATCACCTGGCGAAACTCCTCCACCTTCATGTCCACCATCGGGATGCGCTTGATGATGCCTGCATTGTTGACCAGGATGTCAATCACACCCAGTGTGTTTTCAATGTCGGCCACCATTGCCTTCACATCATCCTCCTTCGTCACGTCGCAAAGATAGCCCTTCGCGTCAATTCCCAGTGCCTTATAGTCGGCAAGTGCCTTGTCCATGTGTTCCTTACTGCGGCAGTTGAATGCAATCTTCGCACCAGCCTCGGCCAGTCCTTGTGCCATTGCGAAACCGATGCCATAAGCCGCTCCGGTCACCAAAGCAACTTTACCTTCGAGTGAAAAATTTACCATAGTCGTATTGTTTTGTTTAATTGTGAGATATTCTTGTTGATGTCCGCTCAGCGGAGGTCGGTGATGGCCGAAAAGTCCTGGTCGCCATAGTCCTGGTTTTCGCCGCCCATGCCCCAGATGAACGTGTAGTTGTGCGTGGCGGCTGCGCTGTGGATGGACCATTCGGGCGAGAGCACGGCCTGTTCGCCCTGCATCCAGATGTGGCGCGTTTCACTGACCTCGCCCATCAGGTGACACACGGCCTGGTCGTCAGGCAGCTCGAAATAGAAGTATGCCTCCATGCGACGGCTGTGCACGTGTGCCGGCATTGTGTTCCACACCGAGCCCGGTTGCAGCTCGGTCATGCCCATCTGGAGCTGGCAGGTGGGGAGCACCTGGCTGACAATCATGCGATTGATGACACGGTGGTTCGAGCCTTCAAGCGAACCCAGCTCCATGCAGTCGGCATCGGCCTTCGTCACCTTGCGGTCAGGGAAGGTGCAGTGTGCCGTCGTGGAGTTGAAATAAAACTTTGCCGGACGGGCCGCATCCTTGCTCTCAAACGTGATGTCACGCTCTCCGCGCCCCAGATAGAGCGCTTCCTTATAGTCCAGTTCAAACACGGCATCGCCCGCACGCACGATGCCCGGCCCGCCCACATTGAACAGGCCCACCTCGCGGCGTGTGGTGAAGTGAGGTGCCTTCAGGGGGTCGATGGCCTCCAGCGTGAGCACTTCGCCCACCGGCTGTGCGCCGCCCACAATCATGCGGTCATACATGGAGTAGACCATGTTGACCTCATCGGGCGTGAACACGCGTTCGATGAGAAAGTCGCGGCGGATGCGCGCGGTGTCATAGTGCTTGGCATCCTCGGGATGCGCCGCATAGCGTATTTCGTAATTTGTTTTCATCGTGTAAGTTTTGTTCTGTAAACATTTTCCACAAAGATACAGATTTATTGTTGTCCCATGAAACTTTTCGGGCAAATAAATGCGCGTGAGCCGGGCCTGCCCGCCTCCATGCGTCTGCGGCAGCGGCACAGAGCGGAGCCGACCACGGAAAGGAGGCCGCACGAGGCCGCCCTCTATTCCGCCCGCGCCCCGAAAGGAGGGGCGGTAAACGACTCTGTCTCAGCGGCAAAGCTCCGTGCAGAATTTGTTCTGGAAAGCACGTGCCCGCGCCCCTTTCAGCACATTCTGGTTGATGATGACGAAGGCAAGCAGACTCCCGTCGGCCGCACGGGCATATCCGGCCAGCGAACTGACACCCGCCACGGTGCCCGTCTTGGCATGCACGCGCCCCTCTGCCGGCGTGCCTTTCATGCGATGGGCCAGCGTGCCGTCCACACCGGCAGTGGGGAGGGCTTCGACAAGGGCGTCATAAAGCAGCGGATGCCGGTGGGCATGGGCAAGGAAGGCCAGCAGAAGGTCGGGCGACACATAGTTGTAAAGTGACACACCGCTGCCGTCGGTGATGCTGTAGGCCTCGGGGTCACGGCCCAGCGCCGTGATTTGCGCCTTGATGGCCTCCACGGCATCGGCCGCCGTGGCCGGACGTTCGGGGTGGAGCTTATGCCCCATGTGGTAAAACAGGGCTTCGGCCGAGAGGTTGTCGCTCTTCTTCAAGGCCTGACAAAGCACCTCGGTGAGCGGACGGGCAATGACGCCCAGGCTGCGGACATGCCCGGGCACGAGTCCCAGTTCGTAGGGCCCGACGGAGATGCCTGTCTGTTGCAGGCGTTCGGTGAACACGTAGAGAAAATAGTGTTCCGAGTCGAAGAGCGGGATGTCTTTCACAACCGTGCCGGCAGCGTTGCCCCTCACGCGGATTTCATTGCTCTGGAACATCCAGTCGCGGTCGACCGTGAGCCGGCCGGCCGAGGGTGTCTGGCTCAGGGCTTCGTTTACAACGGTGTAGAATGTCGAGGCGGGCGACACGGTGACCCGCGGGCGCATCCCCTTGCTGCCCGGACGGACGGTGACGCGGGCGCACCCCTTGCGATACATCAGCGGGGAGAGGCAGGGCTGGAAGTCGAAACGGGCGTCGTCCCATGACCATCCCTCACCGTAATAGAGTGAGTCCTTCATCGACACGTCGCCCACGACGCAACCCTCGATGCGGCGTATGCCGGCCGAGCGCACATAGTTCACCAGCCGCTGCATGTCGTCATCGTCAAACTCCGAATCAAAGCCGCCGCGCACGTAAAGATTGCCCTGCAACGTGCCGTCAGTGACAGGGCCGTCAATGAACAGCTCGGTGCACAACACATGGTCCGTGCCGAGCTGCGTGAGGGCTGTGATGCAGGTGATGAGTTTCTCGACCGATGCCGGGCGATAAAGCTTCTTGTCCTGATGGGCGAACACGGGCCTGTTGTTCGTGAGGTCATACACCGTGATGCCCACCTCGGAGGCCGCAAGCACGGGGTCGTCCATCAAGCGTTGCAGGCGGTCGGCAAGTGGCTGTGCCGCAGCCATGAGGGCTGCGCAAAAAAAGCCTGTCAGGAAAACCGCCAGACGAAAGATTGATTTCATAAATAGTCTGGTTTAAATTTTTCAGTTATAAATGTGAATGCATATCCTTGTTCATGCGCCGTTTCAGCTCCGCCAGGAAAGCCTCTTCCTCAACCGGCATCACGGCCATGCACTTCTCCTCGCCATAGACCACGAGCAGATAGGAAAACAGGCAGTGGCCGCCCACCCGCAAACGGCGGTAACGCTCCACCCGGCGCAGGTCGGCCAGGGGGATGGTCAGGCGGCGCGAGAAGCGTCCGCGGCTCACCACGAGCAGCCCACTGGCCGTCACGGTGTAGGTGGTGTGGATGATGCGCTCCACGGCCACCACCAGCAGCATGAGTGTTGCGGCCGCACAGAGGCCCATGCGGTGCAGGAAGGAGAAGCACACCCCCACGGTGAGCACCGCCAGGAAAAGATACATCAGGAAATGAATGCGTGCGTGAAAGATTTTGTCCATCGGAAAATATTTTTGAGCCGCAAGTTACAAAATCCATGAAGAAAACAAGCAGGCCCCTATCAAGGAAAAGCACTTTTTAGTAGCTTTGCAGATTGTAGAATACAACAAACATCCATGATTCACAAATACGATTATCTGGTTATCGGCTCGGGCATCGCCGGCATGAGCTTTGCCTTGAAGGTGGCCGAAAAGGGCAAGTCCGTCGCCATTATCTGCAAGACGGAACTGGAAGAAGCCAACACTTACTTTGCACAGGGAGGCATTGCATCGGTGACCAACCTCCAAGTGGACAATTTCGAGAAACACATTCACGACACGATGGTGGCAGGCGACTGGATTAACGACCGCGCGGCTGTGGAGATGGTCGTGCGCCGTGCGCCCTCGCAAATCAAGGAACTCATCCGCTGGGGCGTTGAATTTGACAAGAACGAATCCGGCGAGTTCGACCTGCACCGCGAGGGAGGGCACTCGGAGTTCCGCATACTGCACCACAAGGACAACACGGGCGCGGAAATCCAGACAAGCCTCATCCGGGCCATCAAGGGCCATCCGAACATACACATCTTCAACCACCACTTTGCCGTTGAAATCATCACCCAGCACCACATGGGCATCATCGTCACACGCTACACGCCCGGCATACGCTGCTACGGAGCCTATGTGCTCAATGAAGACACCGGAAGCGTGGACACCTTCCTGTCACGCATCACCGTAATGGCCACGGGAGGCTGCGAGGCCGTCTACCGCAACACGACCAACCCGCTGGTGGCCACGGGCGACGGCATCGCCATGGTCTATCGTGCCAAGGGCGCGGTGAAGAACATGGAGTTCATCCAGTTTCACCCCACAGCCCTCTTCCACCCGGGCGACCGGCCCTGCTTCCTCATCACCGAAGCCATGCGCGGCTATGGCGGCGTGCTCCGCACGCTCGACGGCAAGGAGTTCATGCAGAAATATGACGAACGACTCTCGCTCGCTCCGCGCGACATCGTTGCCCGCGCCATTGACAACGAGATGAAGCAGCGCGGCGAAGACCATGTCTATCTGGACGTCACCCACAAAGACCCGGAGACGACGAAACGCCACTTCCCGAACATCTATCAGAAGTGCCTCAGCATCGGCATCGACATCACAAAGGACTACATCCCCGTCGCCCCGGCAGCCCACTACCTCTGCGGAGGCATCGTGGTCGACCTTGACGGCCAGTCGAGCATCCGCCGCCTCTACGCCCTGGGCGAATGTTCGTGCACGGGTCTGCACGGAGGCAACCGCCTGGCGTCCAACTCGCTCATCGAGGCCGTGGTCTATGCCGACGCGGCAGCCCGCCACTCGCTCGAAATGGTTGACCGTTATGACTTCAACACCGACGTGCCCGAGTGGAACGACGAGGGAACCATCTCGACCGAAGAGCGCGTGCTCATCACACAGAGCGCCAAGGAGGTGAACCAAATCATGGAAGCCTACGTGGGCATCGTGCGCAGCAACGTGCGCCTCACCCGCGCCTGGAACCGCCTCGACATCCTCTATGAAGAGACCGAACGCCTGTTCAAGCACAGCAAGGCTTCACGCGAATTGTGCGAGCTGCGCAACATGATTAACGTCGGCTACCTCATCACCCGCCAGGCCATGGAGCGCAAGGAAAGCCGCGGCCTGCACTACACCATTGACTATCCGCACGC
>CAZOKL010000120.1:0-5527 GCA_964580305.1 uncultured Bacteroides sp. | reverse complement strand
TGACGGTAGCATATTCTATAGTGCCATCCCGATGGTGACAAAAACAAATAGCGACTCCTTGCGACTTATTATCATCTGTTGCTTTATACTAATAAGGTATACGCCATTCTTTCATTCCCACACCGTAGACATTGGCAAAAAAATGAATCGTGTCACCTTGCGACAAAGCATATTGTTTTAAGGGGATTGACAGATAAACACGTCGGGGGAAAGACTCGCGGTCATCGTTCTGATTATGTGCCAAAGTGAAATAGGCTGAAGTATATCCGTTCCGTGTCACGACACTGTCTTCCACAAAAGCGTAGACATGTGCCTTTGTCTGCATCATCGGTTGGACTACAATGTTTAGATAGTTTCCTCCTCGATAAACGCTCTCCACATATAAAGAATCTTTATAGGGAATCAAGCCTTCCCCCAAACGGATAGGTAATTCAGCATAAATAAGCGACACTGAATAAACTAACGTTCGCCCCTCAACATCGGGCAGTGCATACATCCCCACGGCACGGTAAAGCGTATCAGAAATCAAACTTTGTCCCGACAGTTGTCTCTCCAAAGAAAGCATACCGGACGCATCCGGATGAATATAATCGACCATCGCTTCCTCATTTGTATATATATCCATAAAATCGGTCAACACGTCAGGATATACATAATCATCATCCTTGCCACACTGTATGAAAAGCAATGCAACAAGGAAGACACTGATAGATTGGAATCTTCTAGTACCAAGGCTTCTATTCTTCATATTGAAGAGCCTCCAAATAATTAATCAGTGGATTTGCATACATGGCAAGCATGCGATCGAATAGGAAAGGCACATCTTTGTCGCGTAAATCAATCTTAGCCAGCTGCCCTTCGATATAAGCCTTAAACTTTTCTTTTTGTTCCGATGTGTAGCAGTCTGCAAAACGTTGCTCATGCTTCCACCAATCATAGGCCACATAGTTTCCGGGATAGAAACGATAGTTCAGGTAAATGCTCCGGTCGATTTTATTAGACACTTGTGTAAAAAGTTCCACCTTCGGACGACTGGCATCCAGCGTATCCAGATAATCGTTCAAATAAGTAGTCATCTGAAAATGCACTTGTCCTTTATAGCCGAAAATGCCTGTCTGCATACTCAGTAGGTCATCTTGCGGTGTTTTTTTATAATCGGGATTATCACGCTTCAACTGGAATTCCTGTGCTTTCAGATAATCACACGGATCATACTCATAAGATATGGACAACGGCATGATATGCAGCTGCTTCAGGCAATCCAAGAAACCACCTTCACCTCCCATGGACAACATCTTGAGCACACTGTCTTGCGTACGGTCGTCAGAGTCCTTGGCTCGCCCTTCACGCTGAGCAATCCAAACATTCTCATGCTTCTCAGAAATAGCATAATGGATGTAGCGTGACATGCGTTGTGAAGACTCCAACATCTGACGCATTGTCAAAGCACGCTGCACGATGAATGATTTGTTCACACGCACCAGCTTCTTAATCCAAGGATAAATCAGCAAGTTATCTCCAATAGCAATCTCTACGGTATTCATACCGTTATCAATCAACAAGGCGGACAAGAAAGCTGCGTCCAACACAATGTCACGATGATTGGAAATATAAGTATAGGCTCTTTTTTCATCAGGAAGTGACGAACAGTCCATCGTCAGGCTATCGCAATATTTTTTAGCAATACCTTTCACGAAGTCATAACCGAAAGCCATCTGGAAATCCAAATTGGTCTTACATTCCCGCATTTTGATGGCAATCAAGTCAAAGGGGATATCTGGATACAAGTAGTTTACCACCATTTGAAATGCGGGATCAGCGATTAACTCCTCAAAAACCTGAGGGAGTTCCTCTGGTTGATACGGGCGAATTTCGTCAAATTCTGCAGGTATATTCATAATATATCAAGTTTAAAAGCACCGGAAACAGCAAAATGCCATACCACCTTCCCTGCGCCACAAGTCTTAGTGCAAATTAAGTAAATCTTTTTGTTTTTATCAAGTGCGTTTCTATTTTATAGAATAAAAATGATGTTTAAAACTTATTTTCAATAATGTCCGTCAACACATCTTTCATATCCATACCGGCTGCACGGACTTGTTGGGGGATAAAACTTGTCGCAGTCATACCGGGAGTAGTATTCACTTCCAACAGATTGATTTTTCCACCTTCGGTTATAATATAATCCACTCGGATGATACCTGCACATCCCAAAATGTCATAGATGGCTGAAGTCAACATTTTCACACGCTCTGTAACATTTTCATCCAATCGCGCCGGAGTAATCTCTCTCGATTCACCTTCATATTTTGCCGCATAATCAAAAAACTCATTATCCGGCACCACTTCCGTGATGGGAAATACGACTTCCTTCGTCTTAGTTTTGTAACAGCCACAAGTAATCTCCGTTCCTGCCATAAATGCTTCAATCATCACTTCGGGCGACTCGTGCATGGCTTTCCGAATGGCAGGCTGAATTTCTCCTGCTGTCTTCACTTTGGTCACACCAAAACTGGAACCGCCTTCATTGGGTTTAATGAAACAAGGCAAACCGATTTTATCGATGATTTCCTGATCGGTAATTTTATATCCTTCACGAACTATCAAAGATTCGGAAATGTGTATGCCAAAACCTTTCAAATAATGATTTAAAGCGAACTTATTAAATGTCAAAGCTGAAGCTAGTACATCACATGTTGAATATGGAATGTGAAGCAAGTCAAAGTATCCTTGCAGAATGCCGTTCTCTCCTGGCGTTCCATGAATAATTATGTATGCAAAGTCGAATATTTTCTTTTCTCCTTGACAGATGAAACTAAAATCATTGCGATCGATAGATGCTTTTGTGCCGTCAGGAAGCGCCACTTCCCAACACAAACCTTTCATTTCCACAATATAAACCTCATATCTTTCTTTATCAATAAAAGAATAGATTCCTTGCGCACTGCGAAGGGAAACAGGAAATTCAGAAGAATCTCCCCCTACAATAATTGCAATTATACGTTTCATATATTTATGTGATTGAAATTTTTAAAACCCGCGATTACTGATATACATGCGCCACTTTTCCAATAGCCGCGTTATATCCTCTGGCAAGTCTGAGCTATAAAACATTTGCTCGCCAGTACGGGGATGCACGAAACCTAATGTCTTGGCATGCAATGCCTGACGAGGACACGTTTCAAAGCAGTTCATCACAAACTGTTTGTATTTGCTAAAGTGTATCCCCTTCAAAATCTCATTACCACCATAACGCTCATCATTGAATAAGGGATGCCCGATGTGCTTCATGTGTACACGAATCTGATGAGTACGCCCTGTTTCAAGCACGCACTCCACAAAAGTCACATAGCCCAAACGTTCCAACACATGATAATGCGTCACAGCATATTTGCCAACTTCCGGATCAGTCGATACGGTCATTTGCATACGATCTCTAGGGTTGCGCGTAATATTACCTTTTATGATTCCATCATCATGCTCTAGGATCCCCCATACCAAAGCATTATATTTTCGCTGGGTTGTCTTATTATAGAATTGAAGTCCAAGATGTGTTTTAGCATCTGGTGTTTTAGCCACAACCAACAAGCCAGATGTATCCTTGTCGATGCGATGCACCAGCCCCACAGCCGGATCATTGGGATTATACTTCGGATTATCGCGCAAATGCCAAGCAATGGCATTTACCAACGTCCCATGATAATTACCGCAACCCGGATGTACGACAAGTCCTGCTGGTTTATTTATCACCAACACATCGCTGTCTTCATAAACAATGTCTAAAGGAATGTTTTCAGGAATAATATCATTTTCATAGCGCGGCCTATCAAGCATCACCGTAAGTACATCCAAAGGCTTAACCTTATAATTGCTTTTCACCGATTTGCCATTGGACATCACGTAACCTTGGTCTGCTGCTTGCTGGATACGATTACGTGAGGAGTTGACCAAACGCTCAAACAGGTACTTATCTATCCTCATAGGTGACTGCCCTTTATCCACGACCACACGAAAATGCTCATAAAGCTCTCTGCCACCCTCCGCTATGGGCTCTATGTCATCCAAAGAGTCTAATTCACCTATATATTCTTCTGTCATAGATTTGCTAAAACCATGATTCTTCATCATTCACCGGCTCCGATTGCGGTGTTTCGAGCATCGTACTGTCCACGTTTAATGAATCTATTATAGCAATATCACCTCCTACTACCAATGTCACAGCAGATCCAATAGGTATCTTTGCTCCTGAGTTCAAAGATTTTCCACGATAACGAACTCCGTAAACCCAATCTTTCTCACCTGTAATGTAATTATTTTCTGTTAGTCGAAAACCAGCAGCTAACATTCGCGCCTGTGCTTCCCGCAGAGAACTATTATCTATCACATCAGGAATCACCCGAGTCGGAGTCTTATTGGTACAAATAGTCAGATACACTTGGCGACTTTCCTTCACACGAGCACCAGGTATGGGTTTCTGATCGACAACTGTTCCAAAAAGAATATCAGCAACATAACACGAATCCACAATAGCTGGCTCCAGCAATGTTCCCGTCAAAATCCGGATGGCCTTTTCACTTGGCATACCTTGCACTTCAGGCACGCTGATACTCTCCCCATGATGGGTATAGACATCAATACCCTTCAGGACACCATATATAATAGTAACCACAAAAAGTATCATGCCTAGAATATTCAACCAAAAAATACGATTCTTTTTAAAAGAAAAGAAATCCTTAAAGGGCATAAATCCGATTTTTGAGTTTTCTGGCGCAAAGATAGGATAAAAATCGAAGTAGGACCTAGTTTACCCACTATATTTTTATTCGCTACTTTTCAAAAAAAGAGCTCAATAGAAATTTAATGAAGATAAGCATATAAGTTAGCCCATCTGAAGAGGAGAAACTTCTTATCTATGACAGCTCTTATATTAGTTCTGAAAAGTTTAATCTTAACTTTGAAGGATTCTGTTATCGCATTTGATGATCGGTTGTCGTAGAAGTTCGGTATTTCATCATATGTACATAAAACGTGGCGGCAATGACATTGAACTGTTTCATTCCGGTCTCTTCCACCTTGTTGTATCACCGTACCATTGCCAGACGTGCGGCTTCCTTAATTGTATTTCTGGTGAAAATCATCCGAAGTGAGTGGCACAACCTGTATACCATTTTAATATCAGGGTATTCTTCAAACAATATCGCAGCCCTCTACTTCTGTCAGTCGGTCCATTTGCCGGCGGACTTGAACAACAATAACGGGAGCGTATGAGCAGTTCCTTGCGTGTATCGCCATTGGGATCCGGTAGGGAACATTCTCCCTGCCGTTTTGTCTGGCTTCCTTCATTTCATCGCCAGCCTGCTGTATAGCATTCCAGCGTACCAGATGCGCAGCTCCTGCACGGCTTCACAGGCCAGTTCCTGGATGTAGAATCGGGATGACACGGCTGGCTTTCGGGACGCAGTCTGTACAATCTTGCGCATGGCATCCGACAGTCGGGCGTAACTTCCTCAACCGCATTGCAGCGTTC
>CAZOKL010000119.1:0-5626 GCA_964580305.1 uncultured Bacteroides sp. | reverse complement strand
ATATAAGCCTTTTCCGGCATGCCTTTATCAAAAGGAACATTAAAACATGGCTTTCCGCTCCACTTTTATCCACTGTCCGGTCACAGGATGACGAAACTCCAAACGTTCGGCATGCAAATACAGGCGATCTGCCGGTCGGCCATAGAGCATGTCGCCAACTATGGGTGCATCCAGCCCCAAGGGATGGGCCGCATGGACACGCAACTGATGAGTGCGGCCGGTCAGCGGATAGAGTGCCACACGGGTATGTCCTTCTTCGCAACCAAGCACTTCGTAGCGGGTGACAGACGGCTTTCCGTGTGTCAGACTCACCCGTTGCAACGGACGTTCATCGGGGTCCGGACACAAAGGCAGACGGACAAAGCCTTTGTCGGCCGGAGGGGTTCCGTCAAGCAAAGCCACATAGCGCTTCCTCACGGCTCGGGTCTCAAACTGTGCCTGCATGGCGGCATGGACATCCTTGTTCTTGGTCAGCAGCAACAGTCCGGAAGTAGCCATGTCCAGCCGATGCACCACGAGCGGTCCGCCGGCTCCGGGGCAGCGATGACACATCCACTCCCACACCGAATAACCGCCATCCTTGCCCGGCACAGAAAGCATGCCGGCCGGCTTATCAATGACAATCAGACAGTCATCTTCCCACACAACTTCAGGTTCCACCTGCCGGCGTGCAGTGTCAAGAAGCGGATTGGACTCCACGTCGAGTCCCTGCAACATGTGTTTCAAGATGGGTTCACACTTGCTGCGGCAAGCCGGATAATAATAACCGTGACGACGAAGTTCATTTTTGGGAGAGCGTCCCCACCAAAATTCCGCCATACACAACGGGCGAAGCGCATGCCCGTAGGCATACTGCAACAGCTTGGGCGCAGCACACTCCCCGGCTCCGGCCGGTGGAACAGACCGTCCGGCCTCTGCAAAAATCAGGCAAAGGTCTTTCTCCTCACCCCGGGCATTCAACATGCGAAAACGGTGGAACAATGCTTTCTGAAGCATGGCCGAACGATGATGCCGCTCCTGCTTCCATGCAGCCAGCTGACCGTCAAAGACGGCCAATGCCTGCCGGCACTCAGAGAGCCGCCCGGCCCAGCGCTGCTCCAGTCGCCGATATTCCGCCCGTTGATGCCGGCTCTCCTGATTAAGCGTTTCAATCTCGTGCGGGTCAAGTTCCGCGCACTGTCGTCGGCCGTCGCGCACAACCTTCGCTTGCGCCATTGCTGTGCGGGCCTCTTTCAATTCGAGGCCGCTTTGTGCTTCGGCTTCTTCCAACTTCCGGCAAGCCTGCACGTATGCATCCGACGAGCGCAAGGCCTCTATCCGGTGATTTATCGCCGATATGCAGGCTTCTTCCTTACGGAAAAAACCGTCCGGACGGAGCAAGTCATAGACAGGAGGCACAAAATAGTCATGCACGTTCTTCCCGGCCAGTATGCCTGAGAAGGCTGCCAGAAAGCCCAACCGGCCGGCTTCATCCTGCACGACCAACACACCAAACATCTTCCCTGCATCCAACTCCGCAGTCCAGTCGGTGCGCGACGTCAAGTAGGCCTGCACCTGAGCTGCCGCTTTCTCGCACAGCGGGTGAGGCGTGTAGTGAAACGGATATGTGAAATGCAGAGGAAGGTCGATTCCCCGCACATCGGCATCAAAACGATGAAGACACGACTGCATAATGCACCTTTAAATTATCATACTTATGTCAGGAAAAGCCGACAGAAAAAAGCACCCGGCAGGTCTCTCAAAAGCGCAGGTTTGCACGGTCTCCTTTCCGTCCCCGGGCACCCTCCTTTCCGTGGTCGGGCGCCCTCTATTCCGCTCTCGGCTACCTTCCTTTCCGCTCCTGCACCCGATTTCGGGCACATGTGTTCCGGGCGGCAAAGATAACGTTTATTTCATTCCTTCGCCCACCCTGCTGACAATTAAATGCTGCCAAAACACAGGAGCAAAGAGCATTTCTCATGCCGGAAAAAAGTTGAGGAGCGAGGAAAAGTGTAAACTTTTTGATGTTGACGGAAAGTTTATGGGCTAAAATTAGGAACAGTAAATAATTATCCTTACATTTGGATAACTCTTAAATCACACACCATGAAAATTGCGCATTATCCTGAAAAGAACCGTTTCGAAACTGTCGTTGATGGTGTGACGGCACATGTTACCTACACGGCTGATGACACTTGCCTGGACATACGCCACACCATTGTCCCCGACGCCATTGGTGGCAGGGGCATTGCCTCGGCACTGGTGCGTGCAGCCTTCGACTATGCGCGTGCAAAGGGGCTGAAACCCGTAGCCACTTGTTCGTATGCCGCCGTCTGGTTGCAACGTCATCCGGAATATGGCGGAGCCACCAGTGCCGACTATGGAGGAAGCGACAGTTGCGCACTCTGAAACCGTTTTCTCACCTTCAAAAAAATCATTGCCATGAAACAGCTGCTCCTCCTCGCTTTCACAAGCGTGCACATATTTCTTCTTGCAGGATGCACCCTCCGAACGCCGTCACCAACAGTCACGACCCCGGCTGACAGCATTCAAACCGACACGGCCTCAACACTGCCCACACCCAAACCGCAACTCAAGGGGACGGACATCGTGATAGAAAAAGACTTGCTCTATGACAAATATACCCTGGAAGATACTTATCCGCTGACAGACACGACATGGAGTTTCAAATGGACGCTCATCAAGGAATGGCTGGCAAGGGTGGAAAACATGCAACGCGACTCCGAACGCCAATGGGTCGTGATGCAAAACTACAAGAACCGCAACCGTGAAGCCCCCGTGGTGAGAAACTATCACCGCAATGACTACGGTCGTGTGACCGACAGCCTGAACATTGAGCGATACCAGTCTGCACCGCTCTATCTCCTCACGGACACCGCCGTGCCCGAGCGCTATGGAAACGATGGCATGCTGGCCTATCGGGAAGGTGAAGAAGGCACTTTCAGCCGTATCCGGCTCACCGGTTCTGAAGAGGAGTGGCTCATCCCGACACGATATTTGAAAACGCTGCCAGACAGCACACAGTTCAGCCATGTCGTCATCGTCGACCGAAACGACCAGCACATTGCCACCCTGGAGCGCATGACAGAGGGTCACTGGCTGGTGCGCAGCATGAACCCTTGCACGACCGGAATGCATCGTCCACCCTACGCGCAGCCCACACCGCTGGGCATGTTCCTGCTTCAAGAAAAGAAGCGGCGCATGGTCTATCTGAAAGACGGCTCTGCGGAGCATGGCGGATTTGCGCCCTATGCCTGCCGCTTCACCAACGGGGCTTATCTGCACGGTGTCCCCGTGAATGCCCCTCACACGCAAGAAATCGAATACAGTTATTCGCTGGGCACCACGCCGCGCTCACACATGTGTGTCCGCGTTGCGACATCTCACGCCAGGTTCATCTACGAATGGGCACCGGTGCTCCAGACGCTTGTCATCATCATAGAATGATGTGGAAAGCTCATATTTAACATCTTACATCCTGTCTAATCGGGAAATATGGATTATCTTTGCAGCCAAATTTCAGCCCAAGACATCCATGCAGAGACCTCCATATTCCTTACTGCTGTCACTACTCATTGTGCCCGGACTGCTCCTGCTGACAGGAAGCAGTTCTGACGGACTGTCCGCAACACCGGCACAACCAACATCCCCTGCGCCCACGGAGACATACGAACAACTCTATGACACGCTCCGCCTTGACGGCCTCGTGAGCCAGGAAGCCTTCCGGCAGGCTGTGGAGGGATTCTACAAAATCAAAGACCGGAAACGGGATGTGCTCACACTCATCGACTTCTCCAAGCCATCCACAGAGAAGCGGCTGTTCGTCATCGACATGCAGCAAAAACAGTTGCTGTTTTCATCGGTTGTGTCACACGGGAAAAACAGCGGAGAAAATTATGCCACGTCATTCTCCAACGAGAACGGCTCACACAAAAGTTCGTTGGGATTCTACCTCACGGGAGACACTTATCAAGGACGAAACGGCTACTCGCTCATCTTGGACGGACTGGAAAAAGGCATCAACGACCGTGCGCGCGAACGTGCCATCGTGATGCACGGAGCGGCGTATTCCGACCCTTCGGTCATCCGCTCATACGGACGGTTGGGACGCAGTTTCGGCTGTCCGGCTGTGCCCCAAGCACTCTCCCGCCCCATCATCGACGCCATCAAAGGAGGCAGCGTCATCTATATCTATGCCCCCGAACCGGAATATCTGGTGCGGAGCACCATCTTGTCACCCGGACCTCATGCGTAAACATCTGTTCCGATACACACGCTGGAGCATCTTGACCCTGGCATTGGCTTTCATCTTTGTGTGCCGCCTCAACCCGCAAACAGGAGAATGGTATGCACAGTGCATCTATCCGCACACGGCTCCCATCCTCTCACAGGCGGCCTCACTCGTGCCGTTCTCTCTGGAAGAACTGCTGGTGCTGACAGTCGTGGTTTGCCTGTCCGGCTATCCCATCCTCGCCCACAGACGCGGACAAAGATGGCAACGCATCCTACGAAGGGAAGCGGAAGTCGTTCTCTGGCTGTATGCCTGGTTCTATTGGGGATGGGGGATGAACTATTTCCGTGAACCGTTCCACGTCCGTGCAGGAGTGAAGCCGGCGGCCTATGACGAGGTGCGGTTCCGGTCTTTCCTGCGGGCCTACACCGACAGCCTGAATGCCAGTTATTGCGAGATGGTGTCTGTCGACACGCTGCACGTGCAGCAAAGCATCCGGATGCTCTACACTAAAGTGCCCGACAGATATGGGCTGGGAAGCCCGAAGCCATATCACCGTCCGAAAAGTCTGTGGTTCAACACGCTCTATTCCAGCGTAGGCGTGCTGGGATATGCCGGACCGTTTTTCGTGGAGATGCAGCTGAACGAAGAGTTACTGCCCTTGCAATACCCTTTTACTTACGCGCACGAACTCGCCCACCTGCTGGGCATCAGCAGTGAAGCCGAAGCAAACTACTGGGCCTATCGCACCTGCACGCAGTCGGAACGGCCGGAAGTGAGGCACAGCGGCTACATGGGGCTTCTGCCCTATGTCATTGTCAATGCCCGTGCCGTGATGGAAGCCGAAGACTATCAGGCGTGGACACTCACCCTGTGCGATGAGGTGGTGCAGGAATTGGAAGAAAAAAGAGTTTATTGGGAAGAAAAATACAGTCACACGCTGGGAAGCATACAGGACAAAGTCTATGACCTCTTCCTCAAAGGCAACCAAATCTCAACGGGTAAAAAGAACTACGCCGAAGTCATCCAGATGATATTATCACACTGAGGCAGCAAACCCCTTCTCAAGATGCGCTTTCTTGCTTTTCACCGTCTTTCTTAACCCTCGGGCGGACGGTTTTCACTTTCTTTTTGCCCAACTTACGCGCTTTTTCCCATGCGGCCTTGCGCTGCTCATACTGTTCATACTGACGCTCAATGTAATTGTCTGCCATGTCTCGTGTTTCAATCAGTTGTTTGGATAATTGTAATGATGTGCAAAGGTATGAAAAACGATACAGATGCCGACCTTCTCCTTTGCATTTCCTGTGTCGTGAGAATGCACCCGCAGGGATGCTTCTTTGCATCTCCGTATCTGCTTGTCTGTATCTCTGCATCTGTCCGTCTGTATCTCTG
>CAZOKL010000118.1:0-6033 GCA_964580305.1 uncultured Bacteroides sp. | reverse complement strand
GCGCGGAGGCCGGCAAGCCGGTGGCGGCGAACGCGGAGGACAGCCACGCGAAGGCAACAACGCCGCACGGGGAGACGAAGGCCGCCGGGGTGAAAGGGCAGGCAACACCTTTGCCCACTGGCAGCAGGTGCTGGAGGAACTGCAAGAGAGCAATCCCGGTTACAGGCAAATCAGCGTTTCGCGCGGCAGTGCCAGTGTCTCTTTCGACAGGCTGGGTAACCAGCGGGCCTCGGACCGCTACACCTTTGACCCGCGCACCGGCAAGATTACCGACGTGACTCTCTACCGCGACACGGACGCTTCCGGCAAGATACGCGGCTGGATTTATTCGGTCCACGTAGGCAGTTTTGGCGGTTTGTTCACACGCATCCTCTGGTTTCTGACCGCCCTGTTTGGAGCGACGCTCCCCCTCACAGGCTACTACCTTTGGATAAAGAGATTGCGGAAGAAACGTCATCCGCATAAAGTGCCGATTGACAATGATTGACACTGTTCCGCACATCAGACAAGACTTCTGAGACATTCTCCGAACAACTTGAGCCCTGCCATGGCCAGTAATTATTCATCGCAATTATAGTTACTGGCCATGAGGCAGGGCTGATTGTTTTGCAACCCGCCGGTGGCATTGTGTCATTCCTTTGGATTTGCACTGCAAATATGCCATCAACCGTTTCATTCTTCCCGAAGTTCTCCATGCCGTCCCGTCTTTCTGCACCACAGATTACGAAATAATTCTCTAAAATTCAGATGCATTTGCCCTAAAGGAAGGCGGACAACCTTACCCTAGACTCGGAGTCCGCCCCGCCTCTATTCCGTCGTCGGCTACCCTCTATTCCGCTCAAACCGGCCCTTAACACTGCCTGGGAAGGCCTTCCAGACTCTATTAAGACATCGCCTATCGAAAGACAAAAGTCAACAAATCTTTAAATAACACAAAACAATAGTTAAGATTCATGCAAATATGCTTATCTTTGAACGATTACTAACTTTTTAAAACCTAATCATGCGAAAAACAGTATTCCTTTGCGGTTTCCTGCTGGCGATTTCCGCCTCTGCAGAAAAACTGATCAAAACTACTCCGGAAACTTTCCTTCAAGATCTGGAGTCTGTGAAACAGGCCGTACAAAACCAAAACGAAGACATCGTCGTGGAACTGAAAGGCGGCACATACACACTCACTCAACCCCTTACGCTCGACGAGGCTTACAGCGGGCGAAATGGACACAAAGTCATCTTCCGCGCAGCCCAAGGGGAAACTCCCGTCATCAGCGGTGGTGTGCGTGTCACGGGCTGGCAACACGTGTCGGGCCCTCTTTACAAAGCACCGCTCAAAAGTAATGAAAAACTTCGCTCTCTCTTCGTCAACGGCGAGCGCTGCCGCATGGCCGGCGGGCGCGCACTGGAGAAAGGCATGGGCACTGTGGATTCCGTGGAAATCAAAGGCACCGAACCATGGGCTTTGGGAGCCGGCAAAAACGTGGACGGCATAAAATTCATGGTGGGCAAGGAACTGAACATGTTCCGCAACCCGGAAGACATCGAACTCGTGCAGAAACGTGTGTGGTCTGAAAAAATCATCTGTGTGCGCGACATGGAAAAATGGGGAGACACCATCGTGGTGCGTCTGCAACAACCCTACGGATACATCGTCAACTCCCTCGGATGGGCTGCACGCCTGAAACCGCAAGGAGGCGACTTCTATGTGCGCAATGCCTACGAATTGCTTGATGAACCGGGAGAATTTTATTTCGACCGCAAGGAGCAAATGCTTTACTACTACAGCCGCGGCGAGAACATGGACGAGGCCGAGGTTATCGCACCGATAAGCCAAGGCCTGTTGCGCATCCACGGCACATCGCTCAAATCTCGCGTGGAAAACCTCACGTTTGAAGGACTCACGTTCAGCTATGATGCCTGGAACCTGATGGAAGTGGCCGGCTCGCACGGCTTCTGTGGCATCCAGAGTCTGGGACTGTCAGTAAAATATATCCCCGACGGCAACTGGCATCCGCACAAATACAACAACTGCGATGTGCCTGAAGGGGCCGTAGACGTGCAAAACGCTCAAAACATCCGTTTCGAGCGCAACAATTTCTTGCACATCAGCGCTGCAGCCGGTGTTTGCATGATGAACGACGTGCAACACAGCGATGTCATTGGCAACCGTTTCATGGACATGTCCGGAACGTCAGTTGTAGTGGGACACCCGCAACACTATGAAATCGGTGACGGCACGGGCAAGTATTCTCCTGAGGTGGAAGGTTTGTGCCAATATATCAACGTAAACAACAACTACGTGCGCAACGTCTGCCTGGACTTCCGCCAGATAGAGGCCATGATAGCTTTCTTTGTGGCCAACTGCCACTTCGACCATAACGACATCCAATACACGCCATACGGTGCCATTGCTGTCGGATGGTGGTGGGGCAATGCCAAAACTCCTCCCTGCAAACTGGCCAAAAAGAACAGTATCAGCTACAACAAGGCCGGATATACCCACCAATTTCTCCACGACGGTGGCATCCTCTATATGCTGGGACACCAACCGGGCTCCGTCCTCAACCGCAATTATCTCTTCAAAGGCCCGCGTTGCATCTATCCTGACGACGGCTCTGCCGGATGGCGCATAAATGAGAATGTGGTCGATGCCTTGTCACAACTCTGGTATCACCTGGCTTCTGACCGCAACTATGACATTATTGCCAAAGACAACTACGTGAAGGACAACCGTCTCATTGACAATGGAACGGGTACAAAAGTGCTCAACACGCATGCCTTCCGCAACACGGACTTCAGCGACAAGGCCAAAAAAATCATGAGCGAAGCCGGCATCGAACCGGCCTACCGTGACATCATCCCGACTGAAGAACCCGCCATTATCCACCTCTATCCGGAATTCCCTGCGGAAGCTTGGCACGATTAATGAATCATCACACACATAACTACATATCTATGAAGAATAGACTTTGCTTTTTGGCAGCGTGTCTACTCACAGTGGCAACACTTTGCGGAGCATCAACACCCCGCAAAGTGTTGACTTTGGACAAAGATTGGGGCATTAAACCCATCACCAACACTGTACGCAAAGCCAACCTCGACCCTGTCACCCTGCCACACACGTGGAACGCCCACTACCTGCCGGGCACGACGTCATACAATCGGGAAATGATGGTCTACAAACGCACCCTGGAAGTTACGCCCGAGATGGAAGGCAAACGTTTGTTTCTCTTTTTCGAAGGAGCCAATTCGGCTGCCGATGTCTTTGTGAACTACCAGACTGTGGCTCACCATCTGGGAGGATACACGGCTTTCTGCACCGAAATCACCGATTTCGTGGAACCTGGCAACAATGACCTTGAAGTGTGGGTGAGCAATGCGTTCCGCAGCGACGTGCTTCCCATCAGCGGCGACTTCAACATCTACGGCGGATTGCACCGGCCCTGCCACCTGATTGTCACCGAACAAAACTGCATCTCACCGCTTTTCTATGCTTCACCCGGAGTGCTCATCCACCAAGACCGCGTGACCGACGATGAAGCCTGCTTCACCGTGGAGACACGGCTTTCACTGAAAGACTTGTCAAAGCCTGTGACCATAAAGACACAAGTACTTGATGCTGAAGGCAAGCAAGTGGCTGCCTGCGAGTCAAATGTAAACGTCTCTTGTGACAATGTGCGCCAACCGCTCTCCATCTCCCAGCCTACGTTGTGGGACGGTGTGAACAATCCCTACATGTACACCGTGCAAGTAGACCTTTACCAGGATGGCAAGCAACTGGACCAGGTGACCCAAAAGACCGGCTTCCGCTATTTCAAGGCCGACCCGGAGAAAGGTTTTTTCCTGAACGGAAAGCCCTATGACCTCCACGGATTCTGCCGTCATGAAGACATGGCCGGTAAAGGCAGTGCCCTCACGGCTGAAGACTATCAGACAGATTTGAATCTCATCAAGGAAATAGGTGCCACAGCCGTACGCCTGGCACACTATCCGCACGCCAAACCCATGTATGACATGGGCGACGAGAACGGACTCATCCTTTGGACAGAAATACCCCTCTGCGGCCCCGGAGGATATGGCTACACAGGCTATGTCGGCAACGAGCCGCTGAAGGCTCATGCCCGTCAGGTGCTCAAGGAACTGGTCTACCAGAACATCAATCACCCCTCTATCTGTTTCTGGGGCATCTTCAACGAGTTGCTCATCACCGACGATTTCTTCCAGGCCTATGACAATCCTGTGGCCTTCGTGAAGGAACTGAACAGTCTCTACAAATCAATCGATCCCTCCCGACTGACCTGTTTCGCCACTTGTGTCGACCAGACGAACTATCACGGATGTTCCGACCTGATTGCCTGGAACAAATACTTCGGTTGGAACGAGGGCGGACAGATTGGCCCATTCATGGACAATGTGAAAGTCAATGCAGGCGGGCAGCCTGTCGGTGTGTCTGAATACGGTTTCGGAGGCAGCACAAAGCAACACCTCTGCCCCATTAACGACAAAGACCAAGAGTTAGGCAGCTCACACCCGGAAGAGTTTCAGACCATCAGCCATGAACTCAACTGGGAAGCCCTCTCCCAACGTCCTTATCTTTGGGCAAAAATCATCTGGGTGTTCTCCGACTTTCAGTCGTTCATCCGCCACGAGGGCGACACAGAAGGCATCAATGACAAAGGATTGGTGACCTATGACCGAAAGACACGGAAAGACGCTTTCTATTTTTACAAAGCCAACTGGAACAAAGCCCCAATGCTCCACCTCTGCGACCAGCGCTTCACTGAACGCAAACATGCAGACACACAGGTGAAAGTCTACACTACTGCCGGCAATGCCACTCTTTATGTCAATGGAAAGAAGATTGGCGAAAAGAAGGTTGACGCCCTCCACCGCATCGTATGGGAAGGCATCACGCTGCAACCGGGTGAAAACACCATAGAGGTCAGCACCAAAATTGGGAAAGAGGTATTAAAGGAGTCGTGCGTATGGACACTGAAATAGCCTGACAAGCTAAGCTATATACAACTCTATACTCTAATGCCCGGGACCTGTTTGTCAGATTCCGGGCACTTTTTATGTCCATGTTCGGTATAATTAAGATTACAAAACAGTTTAAATTAAACTTTAAAAGCCTTTTTTCTATTGCAAATGCTGTATTTTTTGCATTAATAAATTCATAGCTTGAAGATGGTTTTGACAACTTATAACATAGCATTTGTTAGCCTTGGTCTTTATGAAGAGCATTGAATTTCCGTCTTTGACCAAAGCAAAAAAGCGTCCGGTTTGTTTGTTCCAAAACCATCCGATATGTCCGAATAATCCACTAATTCCCCATATTCGTATATCATAAACAATGCTTTGTTTTGGAACAACTTCTTGAATATCTTGAATTGGAATAATAATGTTTCCACACATTTTTTTAATAATGAGGTCGGTATCTGTTATTGATATATATTTTATTTGTTGTGTGAAAGCATAAATCAATGTGAAAATAACAACACAAAGCACCAAACAGATTCCCCAAAAGGAGAGTGATATGCAGGAGAATTGCATCATTCGAATAATCATGGTATAAAGCGCATACACCAATAATAAACATACTAGAATCGTTGAAACTAACATGGCTTTTGAGAAATGTGACTTAAAATTTTTCATATTGAAATAGATAATGATTATAGCGTGAGTTCGATATAAGCGTATAAATATTTTGCTGAGAATTAATGACATAGCGATAAAAGCATTAAATTTATAGTACTCAATTATAACATTTAAGCGATTATCACTATGTTCTTAGAGGTTAAAGTTACAGAGATTTATTGTATGGCGGATGATTTATGCAAGGAATTTGCCAAGCACTATTACAAGGAATATGTCTGCAAACATCTCAAAACACCTATTTCCCCGTTTGGTTTCTTATTATCGTTTCGTGGTACTCTGAAGAAAAAGAGATGCACCGGCATCAGCTTTGTGGATTCTACGCTCCTGCGCGTATGCCGTAACCAAAGGATTCTGATTCATAAGACATTTGAGGGGCTT
>CAZOKL010000117.1:0-6040 GCA_964580305.1 uncultured Bacteroides sp. | reverse complement strand
TAAAGGTAATCTCCAAGGGAGCTGAGTCAAGACAGAACTTGTCAGGCGCAGACAAACAATTTGCAGTCCGCGCCTGACCACTGCAAAGAACAGATTTTATCTCTCCCCCCCCCCAGGCCGTGTCTGTGCCGCCCGGCACTCCGGATTGTCCGGAGACAAGGTGTGCAGCAGGCACGGCCTTCTGTGTTTCTTAGGGCCAAAAGGGCTGATTTTGCACATCAGGGGCTTTGAGACCGTGAAATGACCATTTATCTCATAAAAACATGTTCTAAACCTTTGGAAATCGTTACGGTTATGACTATCTTTGCGCGTGAATGTAAGATGAAGATGCGGGGCTTGATGAAAGCTCCTTTTTTATTGCAAAAAAAGAGAATTGAATGATTGACAAAAACGTTGTTCAGAACATCGTGGAAGAGTGGCTCGAAGGCAAGGACTACTTTCTGGTGGAAGTGACCGTGAGCCCGGACGACAAAATCGTGGTGGAAATTGACCATGCCGAAGGCGTGTGGATTGAAGACTGTGTGGAACTGAGCCGCTTCATCGAGTCGCGGCTGAACCGTGAAGAAGAAGACTTTGAACTCGAGGTGGGCTCGGCGGGCATCGGGCAGCCTTTCAAGGTGCTCCAGCAATATATCAATCACATCGGCACGGAGGTGGAAACACTCACGTGCGGAGGCGAGAAACTGTGCGGCGTGCTGAAAGACGCCGACGAGAACGGCTTTGTCCTGACCGTGTCACGGCGGGTCAAGGTTGAAGGCTCTAAACGCCCCAAGATGGTGGAAGAGGAGCGTGCATTCACTTATGAAGACGTAAAATACACAAAATACTTAATTAGTTTTTAAATAAACACAAGGATAATATATGGCCAAGAAAGTGGAAACAATCAGTTTGATTGATACATTTGCAGAATTCAAGGAGCTGAAGAACATCGACCGCACCACGATGGTGAGCGTTTTGGAGGAAAGCTTCCGCAACGTGATTGCCAAAATGTTTGGCACGGATGAGAACTATGACGTGATTGTGAACCCCGACAAGGGCGACTTTGAAATCTGGCGCAACCGCGAGGTGGTTGCCGATGAAGACCTGACCAACCCCAATATGCAAATCTCGCTCACCGAGGCACGCAAGATTGATGCCTCTTACGAGATTGGCGAAGAGGTGACCGACGAAGTCATCTTTGCCAACTTCGGCCGGCGGGCCATCCTGAACCTGCGCCAGACACTGGCCTCGAAGATTCTGGAACTGGAGAAAGACAGCTTGTACAACAAATATATAGATAAGGTGGGCCAAGTGGTCAACGCGGAGGTCTACCAGATATGGAAGAAAGAAATGCTGCTGCTCGACGACGAGGGCAACGAACTGCTGCTGCCGAAAAGCGAACAAATCCCCAGCGACTTTTACCGCAAGGGAGAAACCGTGCGCGCCGTGGTGGCCCGGGTGGACAACACGAACAATAACCCGAAAATCATCCTCAGCCGCACCTCGCCCGTGTTCCTGCAACGCCTGTTTGAGATGGAGGTGCCCGAAATCAACGATGGGCTCATCACCATCAAGCGCATCGCCCGCATCCCGGGAGAACGCGCCAAGATTGCCGTCGAGTCGTATGACGACCGCATCGACCCGGTCGGTGCCTGTGTGGGCGTGAAAGGCTCACGCATTCACGGCATTGTGCGTGAACTGCGCAACGAAAACATTGACGTCATCAACTACACGGCCAACATCTCTCTCTTCATTCAGCGTGCATTGAGCCCGGCAAACGTTTCGTCCATCCGTCTGGACGAGGAGAACAAGAAGGCAGAAGTGTTCCTCAAGCCGGAGGAGGTTTCTTTGGCAATCGGTAAGGGCGGCATGAACATCAAGCTCGCCAGCATGCTTACCGAATATACGATAGACGTTTACCGCGAACTGGACGATACGCCCGAGGATGAGGACATCTACCTCGACGAATTCAAGGACGAGATTGACGAATGGGTCATCAACGCCATCAAAGGCATCGGCATCGACACAGCCAAAGGCGTGCTCAATGCTCCACGCGAAATGCTGATAGAAAAGGCCGATCTGGAAGAAAACACGGTGGACGATGTTTTGAGAATTTTAAAGGCAGAATTTGAGGATTAATAAACACGTATGACTATAAGATTAAATAAAGTTACAAGAGATTTAAACGTGGGACTGACAACAGTCGTTGAGTTCTTGCAGAAAAAGGGGTTTGAGATACACGCAAACCCCAATACCCAGATTACCGAAAAGCAATATGACTTGCTGGTAAAGGAATTCCGCAAGGACAAGAACTTGCGCATCGAATCTGAGAAGTTCAGCAAGGAAAGGCAGAACAAGGAGCGCAACCGGGCCTCTATCTCCATCAACGACTTCGACGAAACAAAAAAAGAAACCAAAGCAAAGGAAGATGTCATCAAGACAGTCATCCCGGAAGACGTACGCCCGAAATTCAAGCCCGTGGGGAAAATTGACCTCGACGCGCTGAACCGGCGCAAGAAACCGGAACCGAAGCCAATCGCTGAAACATCTGAAGAGGAAAAAGGCATATCTCACCAAAGCGAGGAACTGGAACCCGAAAACCTGCCTGCAGAACAAAAAGAGGATGCCCCGGCAGCAGAATTGCAAAACGATGTGGCCAACAAACCGGAGCCGGCACCGGCCCTTGGCGAGGATGAAGCTCCCGCCCAAGAAAAAGATATAACAGAGGTGACTGAAAACAATAACGTGGAAGAAAAGAAAGAAGAAAGACAAAAGGGTGACGACGTATTCAAAATCCGCCCGACAGAGTTGGTTACAAAAATCAACGTCATAGGCCAAATCGACTTGGATGCACTGAACCAATCGACACGCCCGAAGAAAAAGTCGAAAGAAGAGCGCCGAAAGGAACGTGAGGAAAAAGAAAAGCTGCGTCAGGAACAAAAGAAGCAGATGAAAGACGCCATCATCAAGGAAATCCGCAAAGTGGATGAAAAGACAAACCACAACGAAAAGAACGATGCCGACGAGGATGGCAAGAAAAAGAAGAAACGCAGCCGCATCAACAAGGAGAAAGTGGACATCAACGCCGTGGAGCAACAGTCTGCACGCAACGGTAAGAATAACGACAAGCCCAAAGACCGCCACGGCAAAGAACGCGAGCGCAACAAGAAAGCGTCATTCGCCAAGCCTGAAGTGAGCGATGAGGATGTGGCCAAACAAGTGAAAGAAACCTTGGCACGCCTGACAAACAAGGGCAAGACAAAGGCTTCCAAATATCGCAAGGAGAAACGGGAAAACGCCATCAGCCGCCAGCAAGAACTTGAGAACCAAGAAATGACTGAAAGCAAAGTGCTGAAGCTGACCGAATTTGTGACGGCCAACGAATTGGCTAACATGATGAACGTGCCCGTGACACAGGTCATCGGGACGTGCATGAGTGTGGGCATCATGGTGTCAATCAATCAGCGCCTCGACGCCGAGACCATTAACCTTGTGGCCGAGGAATTTGGCTTCCAGACCGAATATGTGAGCGCCGAAGTGGCACAAGCCGTCGTTGAGGAGAAAGACCGTGAAGAAGACCTCGTGCCGCGCCCGCCCATTGTGACTGTCATGGGCCACGTCGACCACGGAAAGACATCGCTGCTTGACTACATCCGCAAGTCGAACGTTATCGCCGGTGAAGCCGGAGGCATCACGCAGCACATCGGTGCCTATAATGTGAAACTTGAAGACGGACGCCGCATCACTTTCCTTGATACTCCGGGACACGAAGCCTTCACCGCCATGCGTGCCCGCGGTGCAAAAGTGACCGACATCGCCATCATTATCGTGGCAGCCGATGACAGTGTCATGCCGCAGACCAAAGAAGCCATCAATCATGCCATGGCTGCCGGTGTGCCCATCGTCTTTGCCATCAACAAGATAGACAAACCCAATGCCAACCCTGACAAAATTAAGGAGGAGCTTGCCAACATGAACTTCCTCATTGAAGAGTGGGGTGGCAAATACCAGTCGCAAGACATCTCGGCCAAGAAAGGTATAGGCGTGAACGAATTGCTTGAGAAAGTGTTGCTCGAAGCAGAGTTGCTCGACCTGAAGGCCAATCCCAACCGTCACGGCACGGGTTCCATCATCGAGTCCACGCTCGACAAGGGACGCGGCTACGTGGCAACGGTGCTCGTAGCTAACGGCACACTCAAGGTGGGCGACATCGTGTTGGCAGGAACCAACTATGGCAAGATAAAGGCCATGTTCAACGAACGCAACCAGCGCATCAACCAAGCCGGGCCGTCCGATCCGGCTCTTATCCTGGGACTCAACGGTGCTCCGACGGCCGGTGACACGTTCCATGTCATCGAGACTGAACAGGAGGCACGCGAAATTGCCAACAAACGCGAACAACTGCAACGCGAACAAGGACTGCGCGCACAGAAGATGCTTACGCTTGACGAAGTGGGCCGCCGCCTGGCACTGGGCGATTTCCATGAGTTGAACGTCATTGTCAAGGGTGATGTGGATGGTTCCATCGAGGCATTGAGTGACTCGCTCATCAAGCTTTCTACCGAGCAAATCCAGGTGAACGTCATCCACAAGGCTGTTGGTCAGATATCCGAATCCGATGTCAGCCTGGCTGCCGCTTCTGACGCCATCATCATCGGCTTCCAGGTGCGTCCGTCACAGTCGGCACGCAAGATGGCCGAGCAAGACGGTGTGGACATTCGCCTCTACTCCATCATCTACGATGCCATCGAGGATGTGAAAGCTGCCATGGAAGGCATGCTGGCCCCGAAGGTAAAAGAAGAAGTCACCGCCACCATCGAAGTGCGCGAAGTGTTCAAGATTACCAAGGTCGGCATTGTGGCCGGAGCGTGGGTGCGCGAGGGCAAGGTGAAACGCACGGACAAAGCTCGTCTGATACGCGATGGCATCGTCATCTTCACCGGAGCCATCAATGCTCTGAAACGTTTCAAAGATGATGTGAAGGAGGTGCCCGTAAACTTCGAATGCGGCATCAGCTTGATGAACTATAACGATATCAAGGTGGGCGACATCATCGAAACTTTCCAGGAAGTGGAAGTGAAACAGACTTTGTAAGAGAGATACACGGGTGGGGCGGTCGACTTGTCCACGGATGGATATGTATCTCCTGCGTCATCACCCCGCACTGAATCTCTTGTCCCATAGCAATGTGCCAATTACCAATTCCACCGGATTTGTGTGATTGGCACATTGCATATAAAAAAACAGGACTAATAACGATGACAACAATAGACATTTTCATCCTGGTCATATTAGGACTCGGACTCATTGCAGGACTGGTCAAAGGATTCATCAAGCAAGTGTGCACACTCATCGGCCTGGTAGCCGGTCTGCTGGTGGCACGTGCACTCTATGCCATGGTGGGCGAGCAGCTGGCTCCTCACATCGGTACGTCCGTGTCTGTGGCACAAATCATTTCATTTATCGTCATCTGGGCTATTATTCCCGCACTGCTGATGTTGGCAGGTGCGACACTGACACGCGCCCTGAAGTTCATCCATTTGGGGGCTGTCAACCGCCTGATGGGGGGCATCGCAGGAATAGCACTACATTTGTTGTTCCTTGGCATACTCATCAAGGTGGTCGAATATATTGACCCGGAAGAAAAGCTTCTGTCACGACAAGTCAAACAGGAGTCTGTGTTCTATCATACTGTAGAAGAAACAGCCGGTGTGTTCTTTCCGGCTATCAAAGAAGTAACAGAACAATTAATCAAGTAAAACATTATGCAAGACGAACCCAATAAACTGATAAAGGAACTGGCGGTCGAGAAGTACAAATATGGCTTCACGACCGACATCCATACTGAAATCATCGAGCGGGGACTCAATGAAGACGTTGTGCGGCTCATCTCCCAGAAAAAAGGGGAACCCGATTGGCTGCTGGAGTTCCGCCTGAACGCGTTTCGCTATTGGCAGACGATGGAAATGCCCCGCTGGGCCCATCTCAACATCCCCGACATAGACTTCCAGGCCATTTCTTACTACGCAGCCCCCAAGACCCAAAAAGATGGCCCGAAAAG
>CAZOKL010000116.1:0-6083 GCA_964580305.1 uncultured Bacteroides sp. | reverse complement strand
AACACTTGAAATTACATCTTTAAGCTGTTGAATGTCAATTGGAAACGGTATGAGAGAATGGGGTAAAGCGGCCTGGAGGGTAGGCGAGGATGGAAAGGGAACACGGAAATCTGCCATTGGGACGAAAAAGCTATGGGTGAAACGATGCCGGATGGGCTTTTTTTGAATACATTTGCTAGAAAGAATCATTTTGACCAAAATCGGCCATGAAGTCCTCCATCCTGTTGTTCCTGTTGCCACTGTGGTTCGTTGCCGGGCTCTTTTCCTGTCGTCAGATGTCGGGACGGGATGAAGTTGCTCTTGCTGACTCGTTGAACCGGATGTCTTACCGTTATCACTATCGCGACTTGGACTCCAGCCGCGTCTTTGCCGAGCGGGCATTGGCTGCGGCAGGGGGTGAAGCCACAGCCTCGGCTGAAGCATACAACAATCTGGCTTTCTGTGCCTTCATGCAGATGGACTTTGCGACCTCCAAGGCGTGTCTGGAGAAAGTCTATGCCTCATGCCGGAATGAAATCGAACTGCTTGTGGCCGATGTGGGGATGATGAAAATCTGCCAGCGCACTTCGGCCAACAAGGATTTTTATGACTATCGCAACAGCGCCCAGCGCCGCATGGAACGCATCAATGAGGAGCAGGCGGTGCTCAATCGTCGGGAACGGCTACGACTGCTCTATGCCCGCTCGGAATTTCACATCGTGTCAAGCATCTATTTCTTCTACCTTCAGCAGTTGCCGCAGTCGCGCGACGAGATTGAACAGGCACGGCAGTTGCCGCTGTGGTATGACACGGGCCAGTGGCTCTACTATCTCTATATGAAGGGATCCGGCGGCCTTTGCACCGGGTCTGATGCAGATGCGATTGCCGTGGAGGAGTTCGACTACCTGGCGCGCTGCCTTTCCGACGGTGTGGACTATGTTTATTTCAAGGCTAACTGCCTGCAAGCTTTTGCCGAGTCGTTGGCCGATGCCCGTCGGATGGACGTGCTCCGGCGGGAGCGACCGGCTCTGCGGAAGGTGCTCGATGCGGACGAAGTGCCCGACTCGCTGCTACCCGTCAACCTGGCGCGACGGGCACTGGAACTTTTCCGTTCATACGGCGATATTTATCAGATTGCCGGTTCCTATCGCACGTTGGGCACTTGTCTCATCCGTCGCGGACACTATGCCGAGGCTGTCGACACGCTTCAGCGCGCACTTGACTATGTTTCCTTCCATCACTATTACTATTATGCCAGCACCGACTCGGTGCATCGCCTTTCGGCCTTTCCCTCACCGGACAGCATCGCGCTTGAGTTGCACTGGATAAACAGTCGCGAGGTGCAGACCATCCCCGAGTGGATTGCCCGCATCCGCGAGCAGCTCAGTATTGCCTATGCCGGCCTGGGCATGAAGGAGGAGTCGGACTATAACCGGAATGTCTATCTGGACATCCTTGACGTCACCCGTCAGGATAAGGAGCTTGAGAGCCGCTACGAGCGTTTGGAACGCGAGTCAGCACAGCTCGATGTGTGGCTGGCCGTGGTGATTGGTGGTGTGTTGCTGGTCAGTGTGGTGTTTGTCGTGCTTAACCGTCGCTGGCGACGGAATAACGAGCAGCACGTGGAGAAACTGAAGCAGGCGTTGTTTTTTTGCCGTAAATTGCTGGCCGCAGTGTCTCAGACCGGTGTGGACGAGGCCGACGTCCCGATGTGCCTGCTCGACACGGTGCGTGCCGACGGTGAACGGTTGTTCGGCTGCCGGTTGACCCTCGTCGAGACGGGAACGGATGTCGATTTGAAGCCTGATCGCAAGTTGTCGAAAGACGAACGTGCCCTGTTCGACGCTGTCCGTCCCTATTGGCTTCATGCCGTTCGCAATGCTCGCTATTTTGCAATGCTGGGTGGAGAATACCGGCAGTTGGAGAAAGAGAAATATGTCTATGAGCATCATATCATTGACAACAAGCGGCAAAACGTCGTCAAGAAAGCCTGCGTGTCCATTGTTACAGGCATTGTCCCCTACATCGACCGCATCATCAACGAAGTGCACAAGCTCCTGACGCTGGGCTATCTGGAGCGTCCGGACATCAAGCGTGAGAAGTATCGTTACATCGACGAACTCGCTACTCGCATCAATGAATACAACGAAATACTTGTTCTCTGGATTAAGATGCGGCAGGGCTCGCTGAGCCTGAACATCGAGACCTTCGCTCTTGAGGAGCTTTTCACTATCCTGGCCAAGGGACGCAAGGCGTTTGACACAAAACATCAGGCGCTTGATATCTGCCCGACTGAGGCTTGGGTAAAAGCCGATAAGGCACTGACACTGTTCATGATAAACACGTTGATGGAAAATGCCCGCAAGTACACCCCCGAAGGCGGACGGGTGGAGGTGAAGGCCGTAGAGACTGAGGCGTATGTGGAAATCTCCGTGACGGACAACGGTCGTGGCCTGTCAGAGGCTGATGTTGACCGCATTCTCAATAAGAAAGTCTATGACCCTGCCGCCATTGGACTGGACGGGACGGATGCCGACGAGGAGCTCCGACGCAGTAAGGGAAGCGGTTTTGGCTTGATGAATTGCAAGGGCATCATCGAGAAATATCGCAAGACGAACGAATTGTTTAGTGTCTGTTTGTTTGCCGTGGAGAGTCAGTTAGGAAAGGGCAGCCGTTTCTATTTCCGTCTGCCGCGTGGGTTGCGCCGTGGGTTGGGATGCCTGTTCTGTGTGTTGGGGCTGTGCTTGTCGGCAGGCTGTGGAACATCGCCCTTGGAGACAGCACCGGAAGAAGAATCTGCCTTGTCCTATTATGATGCGCATTTGGAGCAGGCTGCGGCCTATGCCGATTCGGTCTACTATGCCAATGTTTACCATGAGCACTGGTTGGCTCTGTCGTATGCTGACTCTGTCGTCTGTTACTTGAATTTGCACTATGCCGAGAATACCTCTAGTTCCGAGGCATTCATGTCACTTCGTGGTATGGGTGATGCGGCAGAAATCACTTGGTGGAACGAACATTTCGACACGGACTATCACGTCATTCTCGATGTGCGCAATGAGGTGGCCGTGGCAGCTTTGGCATTGAAAGATTGGGAAATGTATCAATATAACAACACGGCCTATACCTATTTATATAAACTGCTCAGCCGTGACACTTCGCTGGAGAAGTATTGTGTAAAGATGGAGCATTCTTCAGACAATCGTGTGGTGAGTATCATCCTTTGCATCACTTTGCTGTTTGTTTTTCTGGTGGGATATTATTGGATGTATTTCCGACACCGCATGCTCTATCGTTTCAATCTGGAACAGATGTTACAAGTCTGTCGGCAAATGCTGCACACCTCTATGGCTTGTGTAGAGGCGGGTAATGACTGGCAGGTCGTGTGGAAGAACCTGTTGCGCGAAGCGTTCGACGACATGAACGATTGGCTTCCTACGCATACCTGGGGCATCACGGTCTGTAGTGAGGAAAAGCGACACATGGAGCCGGTGTATTATCCTTTCCTCCCGGCCTACAACAATTTGTCGCGTTGGGTTGATGAATGTTTTGCCACGCGCGTCCAACTGTCGTCCGATGATGGTTGTGTGGGCTGTTTTCCGCTTAGCACTGAGGACGAAATGCAGTGTCTGGGGGTGTTTGTCGTGCAGGTAAAACGCAGGTTGCAACCGGAGGAAGTCTTGCTCCTGGAGCTGATGGCACGCTATGTCAGCATTTTGTTGGTGAATAACACCATTCGTGTGGGGCAGACGTTTCGTGACCTGGAACTGATGCACGACGACAAAGCCCGTGCTCGCCGGGAAGAGTCGACTCTGCACATCCAAAACATGGTGCTGGACAACTGTCTCTCCACTATCAAGCACGAGACACTCTTCTATCCGAACAGAATCAAGCAGATAGCTGATCGCCTGCTGGATGGGGTGTCCCGTGAGGAGGAAGTCCGCCAAGTGAAAGCGATGGAGGAACTGGTCAGCTATTACAAAGATGTGTTCACGCTGTTGAGTTCTTGTGCCGTGCGTCAGTTGGAGGATGTGACTTTCCGTCGTCAGTCCGTGTCGGTGTCAGAGTTGGTGGCGGGGGCTGTAAAGTATGTAAAACGTAAGAATAAGAAGTCACCATTTATGCTTGATTTGCAGGTGCAAGCTTGTGACGGACGGTTGACAGGTGACAGAGTGCTTCTGGCATTCTTGCTGGAGAACCTGTTGGATGCGGCCTATGCTTTTCCGGAAGGGGGACAGTTATGTCTGCATGTGGAGAAGATGGAGGCCTTCATGCGGTTCAGCTTTACGGACATGCGCCGTTCGCTTCCGCAAGAATCATTGAACGAGTTGTTCTATCCCAGCCTGGAGCATATGAAAGGCAGTGATGGTCGGCTGACGGGTACAGAATATCTGGTGTGCAAGCAGATTGTCCGTGAGCACGATGAATATGCAGGCTGGCGTGGTTGCCGGATTAATGCCGAGCCGGCAGCCGGTGGCGGATTCACAGTGTGGTTCACACTCCCATGTGTTTCCGGAAGAGAAAGAGTGTGAGGTTGTTGAATAAAAAAGAAAAAAGCAATGGACAAGAAGTTTAAAGTAATCATTGTCGAAGATGTAAAGTTGGAACTGAAAGGTACAGAGGAAATCTTTCGTAATGAGATTCCCGATGCCGAAGTGATAGGCACAGCCATGACGGAGTCTGACTTTTGGGCGTTGATGGAGCAGGGACTTCCTGACATGGTGTTGCTCGACTTGGGGCTTGGAGGTTCCACCACTGTAGGAGTCGACATTTGTAAGAACATTCGCAAGCGTTATCCTTCTGTGCGTGTATTGATATTTACGGGTGAGATTTTGAACGAAAAACTGTGGGTCGACGCACTTGATGCCGGTGCCAGAGGCATTGTCCTCAAGACGGGAGAACTGCTCACGAGGACGGAAGTGCAGAGTGTGATGGAAGGAAAGCAGTGGGTGTTCAATCAGCCGATTCTGGAAAAGATTGTGACACGTTTCCGACAGTCTGTGCTGGCAGAAACTAAACGCCAGCAGTCGGTCATCGACTATGACATCGATGAGTATGACGAGCGTCTGTTGCGACACTTGGCTCTTGGTTACACGAAAGAGATGATAACCAACCTGAAAGGTATGCCTTTTGGGGTAAAATCTTTGGAGAAGCGTCAGAATGATCTGGTGAACCGTCTGTTTGCGCCTGACGAACGGACAGGAGTGAATGCCGTGCGTCTGGTGGTGCGTGCGCTTGAACTTGGTATACTTAATCTAAATGAATTGGAGGCTGATGAAGAATAGGGGTTTGGATGGTAGTTGGGCGACATTGGTTGTGATGTTTGCCGGGGCATGTTTGGTGATAGGTTCATGGGTTGGCAGCCTGTATGAACTGCCCGTGCGGAATATGTTGAGTCCGGAGGGTATCCGGTGGTTTTTGCAGAGCCTGTTGCCCAATGCAGAGGCTTCGCCGTGGCTTACTTTGTTTGTCTTGGTTATCGGGCTGGGTGTGTTACGGGAGTCAGGGTTGTTACAGGTATTTTTTCAAGTTAGACCTTTCAGGCGTGCAAAAACTGGTCGATTGTCACCCAAACGCAGGCAGGCTTTGTTTCTGGCAATTGTGTTTGAAGTGTTCTATGTCGTGGCACTCTGTGTGGGGACATTTTCACGTTATGAGATATTACTGGGTGTCACGGGCACGCTGGAGCGATCGCCTTTTCTTGCAGGGTGGCCTCTTTTGGTTGCGGTGGGGCTGATATTGCCAGGAGGCATCTACGGATTGGCTTCAGGTAAGTTTCGCGGTTTGATTGATTGGTTTCGGAGCTTTTCGGCTCTGTTTGTCCCAATGGCAGGATTCTTTGTTTATGTGTTCTGTGTGTCGCAGCTGTTGGCCATGTTCAGCTATGCAGGTTTCGACACTTGGTTGGGACTGCGGATGGATGTGCTTTCTCCTTGTTTTTACTATATTCCCTTTGTCTTTTGCTTGTTTTACTCTTGGCGAGAGCAAGAGTGGTCTTCGCTTTCTTGAAGCTTTTTGCTCATGGTTTGAGAGTAGCGCATGTGGCAGAGAACTTTCGTCTATTGATATAGGATAAGGGAAAGACAGGTGAACCAGTCCAAAGA
>CAZOKL010000115.1:0-6147 GCA_964580305.1 uncultured Bacteroides sp. | reverse complement strand
TACTTCAAATTGATTTTATACCTTTGTCATTCAAGAAACGATAATGATACTTGAAATGCATAATAAAACATATACCTCAGCAAAACCTTTTGTGAAGTGGGTAGGTGGGAAAACACAACTTTTGGAGGATATAAAACGTTCTCTACCATCCAATTTTTCACAAAAGAAAGACGTTACGTATGTAGAACCTTTTGTGGGAGGTGGTGCGGTTCTTTTTTGGATATTACAACAATTCCCGAATATAGAGAAGGCCGTAATCAATGATATAAATCCACATTAATCACGACATATAAGCCATGAAACAACATGAGGCAGTAATTGAAACCTTAAAGCGTTTGGGAGGCATAGCAACTCTTGGGCAACTTTATCAGGAGGTTTTCAAAATAAAAGATTGCCAATGGAATACCCAAACGCCTTTTGCTAGTATAAGGAGAATAGTACAGGAACGTGATGAGATATACAAGATAAAGCCAGGATTATGGGCTTTAACTGCTTGTCGAAAGAAACTTGAAGCAAACGGTTTTATTGTTGAAAACGAACATAACTCTAATTCGATAATAATGAAAGATTTAAATCATTCGTATTATCAGGGGCTTTTGTTAGAAATCGGTAATTATAGGAAGCATCTCACATATGTACCGGAACAGGATAAAAATAAAAAATATGCAGGCATTACGTTAAAGGATGTCCGTACCCTTGACTCTATACCAAACTTTTCTTTCCCGGAGTTAGTCCATAGGAGTTCGAGCATTGATGTCATTTGGTTTAATGAACGAAGAATGCCGTGTGCTTTTTTTGAAGTGGAACATTCTACGGATATACAGAATTCACTGCTTAAATTCTTTGACTTGCAAGACTTTTACAGCAAGATGTTTATTGTAGCAGACAATAAACGTATGAATGAATTTGATAAGAAATTGCACTATGGCGCATTCAAAGAGTTGGTCGATAATAAACGGGTAAAGTTCTTAAGCTATGAAGCTTTAAACAAACTATATAATCAGACTATCAAGGATCAGAAAAATGAAATATTTATATAGATCATCTTTTAACATAGCCCAAAATAAATAAATTTGCAAACGCTTGAATAATAATGCTAAAACAAGTCAATTAAATGATCTTTTCTGATCAAAAAAGTTATATAAAGATCTTTTTACATTCATAGAGTTTCTTTGATATTCTTTTGTATTCCAAATATGAATTATGATGGAATACAATTCTGAAATAACAGAAACATTATCAAGACAAATAACGATACAATCTTCATCTGTAGAAGATGTACATCGGATTGTAAAGGATTTGTATAATGATGAGAAGATAGTACTTAATGCTTCTGATTTTATTGAGGTAGATATTTATGGTGAAAGAAAAGATCTCTCACAAACTTTAAACAGGAGTATATCTCCATTCTTCCGTTCCTCCGACCGCGCATTCACCCTACTTCACGGCGATTGCATCGAACTGCTGAAGCAATTCAATTTCAAATTTGATATGATATTTGCTGACCCGCCTTATTTTCTGAGCAATGGCGGAATAAGTGTACAGAGTGGCAAGGTGGTCTGTGTGGACAAGGGCGAATGGGACAAAGGTGGCACGCCGGAATATGTGGATGCATTCAATCGGGCGCATGGATAAACGAATGCAGACAGAAACTGAAGGACAATGGCACGATATGGATTAGCGGCACATACCATAATATCTTTTCCATCGCCAATGCATTGACAGAATTAGGTTTCAAGATTCTAAATGTCATAACGTGGGCAAAGACCAACCCTCCGCCTAACATTTCATGCCGCTATTTCACCTATTCCACGGAGTTTATTATTTGGGCACGTAAATCACCTAAAGTTCCTCATTGCTATAACTACGACGTGATGAAACAAATCAATGGGGATAAACAAATGACGGACGTTTGGCAGCTTCCAGCCATCGCCCGATGGGAAAAATCATGCGGAAAACATCCTACGCAAAAACCTTTATCTGTGTTGTCACGCATAATTTTAGCATCTACCCACAAAGGTGCGTGGATTCTTGACCCTTTCACCGGAAGCAGCACTACAGGCATTGCCGCCAATTTACTGGGAAGGCGTTTCTTGGGAATTGATAAAGAAGAGGAATATCTCATTCTTGGTCAAAACCGCAAAAAAGAAATAGAAGATATATCAAGCTTTACTTTGTTCCAGAAAAAGATTAAAGACATTGCTTTTCTGGATGAAAAAGGTATGCTTTCGGTAAAGGAAGAAGGTATTTTTAATTACGACTTGCCCTTTTGATAAAAATCTCTTAAGTTTTCTAACCGTTTCCCTGGTCAAATACGGTTCCCAATTATCTACACCTGCGTCGTATTCACGATAAGGACATGAAAGTAGAGAACGGCATTGTGTGCCGAAACCTATTAAGGTCCATGAGGACGTGTTTGTGTGGAGATGGTACAGCAGAACAAACGAAAAGTCGGGCTACCAATCGGTCTGCCGGAACAAATGGAACAAGCAACTATGCAATAAGAAAAAATACAAATGTGCGGAATGTTGCTGATAACACCTGCACTTTTCTATGTGCGGATTTTGATGACAAATTCTGCGAGCATGGATATAATAAGGATGTGCTAGCATATGTCGGAGTATGCAACGACTGGGATATCCATTGTTCCATCGAACACTCTCGTTCCGGAAACGGTGTATATGTCTAGATATCCTTTGAACAGTCGTTGCCTACATCCAAGGCACGGAAGCCGGGAAATACGATATTGACGGAAGCGATGGAACGCGACGAACGGATGACATTCAAATCATACGACCGTTTTTTCTTCAATCAAGACAGATTGCCGGATGGCGGATTCGGAAATCTGGTGGCATTGCCCTGCAAGGCAAAGCCTGCAAAGTAACTGATTAGGATATTCAGTAAGTGTCGTCTCTGATTTCATAAACTAAGTATAGATACAGACTTCTTTTTAAGGTAATCAGTTTCCCGTTTCGAGATTTTGCTATATTTTTACCGTTCGAAAAAGAAATATAAAATGAAAGAACTGATAAACCTTACATATTGGAGGCAGGGGCATCCATTACCCGTGGAAAGTGCCTCTGATTTCTATTATGTTAACTTGGCCCGTCATTTATACAACACCATCTGTGCCACTGAAATGGGACGCCAGAGCACCAAAGTCTGGGTGGCGGAAGCAGCCATGAATGTGGCCTACTACTTGGAAGACGTCGTCAGTGGTTTGGGATTCTGGCGTGTCTTTGTCGAAAAACACAAGTCACTCTACGGAAAATATTTGCCTTTTTACACTATAAATGAAGGTGATTATTACACCGATGAAATTAATTTGCCAGATCTTTATTTCCTGTTGTGGATGTTGGTGCAGAATAACAAACGGGAGATATTGGTCAATCCTGAGAATCCATATCTGATGGATTTGGCCTCGGAGCTCTATCGTCAGCTTGACAAAGAGTTCGAAAAAGCCCCTATCAACGATGACCTTTTAGACAACCTGAAGTGTCCGGATATGTATCAAACCTTTGATAAACTGGCATTGGTCGGGATGAAGATGATGAGCAACACCTATTTGTTTCGTCCTTTTACGGCGATGACTGAACGGACGGCAGTCCATGAGGTGGAGCGTTTGCTCGTGCCGGGTTCTCAGTTGTCACTGCGTGAATATACCATTCGTTTCATTCAGGTCTTCTGCAAGAATACAGGGCCGCTGGCTCTGAAGGGGACTGAATGGCTGTCGGCCCTGTTGAAATGTTGGGGACTGACCGAAGAAAGCCAACGAGTGGAACAACTGAAGATAATGCCGTTGGCCTATTATCGTTTGGCAGCGAGCGATGAGCAGCAACTCACACTGGAGACATACGACGGGGAACAGTTCGTCATGTCGCGCGACATCTTCCAACCTGTCGTCGAACAGTTGACCACGATGAATAAAGTATGTCTGGCAACGTTGGTACATTTCGGTGAGAAGTGGGTGACGGCAGGTGTTGTTTCATGGTATGCTGATGCGAGTTTGTTCGAACAGTATAAATCCATGCAGACGGAGCGTCACCGGGTGAATGAAGATGTTTACCATAAAGTGCTTGAGGCAAACGGGCATCCAGTGGTCTATTTTGAGGATTGGAGTGCATTCATAGAGTGGGCAAAGCAACATTTGGATGTGGAAAAAGATTTCAAACCTACTCGCGAAATGACAAATGGAAAATGTTTGGCTTTGTTTGCGGATCCAACGGAAGGCATGACTTTAGTGCCTAATGAAGCTCGTTTCATCTGTGATCCAGAACATAATCCCCACTATAATGCAGCTCAAGCACGTCGGGGAAGCCTGGCGCTTTTGATAACGCCGGGCAATGTGTCTACGCGTATGCTGCACTATTTATTGGACAATAATATGTTGCCCGATGCTGCATTGTTGTCAGTGAAAGACGTGGCACGTGGAAAGTGTCTGGTTCAGGAAAATATGGACTTTATTGCCCGTTTTATGCGTACTATTGATTATTAAAATGTGAATTAAAAGCAATGACAATGAAAAGAATTCTGTTAATGGTGTTTGTATGTCTGCTGTGTACAGGAGCATCAGCTCAAATCATACGCACATTTGATGTAAAAGCAAATCTTCGATCGGATTTTGGGGTCGGGGTTGGCATGACTGTCAATTTAATGGTGCCTCATTTGGATTTGGCACCTTCTTATAACTACTATTTCTGTAGGGGAAAGAATGCCTGGCATATTGATGCTGATTTGCACTATAACTTTGATGTGGCTTCCTTGGTAGAACTATATCCTTTGGGAGGGGTCACCTATTATTATCGCGGAAAAGGTTATGCTGGATTGAATCTGGGTGCAGGTGTCACTTATAACTTTGCACCGGAATGGGCGCTGAAAGGTGAATTGAAGTATCAGTTTGTGAAACGTTATGATGACTTGTACGTCAGTATTGGTATGGCCTATCGTTTCTGAGCCTCACCGATTTGTTGTTCGATATAATTGAGAATAGTGGCTTGGGCATCGGGATGAAACCAGGAGATTTCCTGATCTCGTTTGAACCAAGTCATTTGTTTGCGTGAATAGATGCGTGTGTTCTGCTTGATTTTCTCTATGGCGAAAGGCAAGTCCCACGTTCCATCGAAATATTGGAACAGTTCTTTATAGCCGACTGTGTTGAGTGAGTTCAGATGCCGATAAGGATAGATGCGTCGTGCTTCCTCTATCAATCCGTCGGCAATCATCTGGTCCACACGTTTATTAATACGCTCATAAAGTTCTTCCCGTTCACGCCGCAAACCCACTTTGATAATCCGGAAAGGGCGTTTTTTTTGTGTCTGGGTGCGAAAGGAGGTATATGTACGTCCTGTCATGTAGCAAATTTCAAGTGCGTGAATGACACGTTTTGGGTTTTTCTTGTCCACAATCTCATAATAGGCTGGGTCGAGTAATTTCAGTTCGGCACACAGCTGTTCTAGTCCTACGTTTTCAAAGTGTGCCAGCATATAGGCACGAGTATCAGCATCTACCGTCGGGATGTCATCGATGCCTTTGCACACAGCATCAATATACATCATGGAACCTCCTGTTAATAGCAATACGTCATGCACATGAAAGAGTTGCTTCGTGAGTTGCATCACGTCGGTTTCATACTGTGCGGCACTATAATAATCTGTCAGTTGCAATGTCCCGATGAAATAGTGTGTGACCTGTTTCAATTGCTCTTTTGTAGGAGCGGCTGTCCCAATTGTTAAATCCGCATACAGTTGGCGCGAGTCAGCAGACAATATGGGAGTGTGATATTTCTCAGCTAGGGTGAAACTTAGTTCAGTTTTTCCCACGGCCGTTGGGCCTATCAGGACAATAAGATGTTTCATTTAAATGCGAGTTCGAGATAAGAAAAGGTTAGAAGAGGTTGGTAATCTCGCAGTTGTTTGGTATCATTTATAGATGATAAACAATAAATTACAAAGAGCAAAAACGATGATTACCGAAAACAAAGTTACGTAAAATATATGGAATAACTGTTGAATTCCAGCAAATTAATGCAATAAAATCTGAAAATTAAGAAGTTAGAAGAAAATTGTAGAAGTAGGGCAGATAGTTGAAAACCGTTTTAAAGCGGGTTGAAGCAGATACGACACAGTCTCCTTCTCTTACACAAACCGT
>CAZOKL010000114.1:0-6289 GCA_964580305.1 uncultured Bacteroides sp. | reverse complement strand
CCGTCTGGATTTCCTTGTAGAAGTTGCTGTAGGTGAAGCTCAGCATCAGGCGGTCAGCCCACGACTTATCCACCACACCCACCTTGCCGATGACGGCCTCGTTGTGGAATCGGTCGTTGAAGCGGCGCACGTGGTAAATCTTGCTGCGGTCGGTATTTTCGGTCACGCCGTCGTCACTGAACTCGGTGATGTAGTTGTCAATGTAATAGTCGTTGTCCGAGTAGTTCTGGAAAGCGTTGACTTCGTATGTCAGCCCGTTGTTGAATGTCTGTCCGAAGTGTACATACGACTTGTGCGTGTTGAATGAGCCGTAGGAGTAGGACGCATCCAGGAACCAACGGCGACGGTGCTTGTTGGTGACAATGTTCACCACGCCGCCCAAGGCATCGGTGCCGAAGCCCACGGGTACCACTCCCTTGTACACCTCGATGCGTTCCGCATAGTTGGCAGGCAGGTTGTTGATGTTGAAAGCCTGTCCGCTCCCTTCCTGCGGCACGCCGTCGATGAATATCTTCACATGGCTGCCGCTGAACCCGTCGAGCATCAGTTTCATGTCCGAACCGACGCCTCCCGATTCGCGCAGTTTCACTCCCGGTGCTTTCGTCAGGGCATCGGCAATGGTCTTTGTGGTGTTTTGAAGCTCCGTGGCATCAATCGCCACGGCATTGAAGGCCGAGCGTTTCACACGTCCCACGCCGTCGGCAGTAACAACCACTTCGTCCAGTTGCTTCGTTTCAGGTTTCAATCTGATGTCCAGTTTGAGTTCCTCCCCTTTCTTGATGCTAACAGGTTTTTCGTAAGTGACAAAACCAATGGCAGAGGCCACCAGCGTGTACTCACCCGCCGGTGCCCGAAAACGATATTTTCCTTCACTATTGGTGGAACTTCCAAATTGTGTCCCTTTAAGGTAGACGGTGGCAAAATCAATTATCTCTTGTTTATCAGTGGAAAGTACTTTTCCGTAAATCATGCTATTTCGATGATAGTGATGGGATGACTCTCTGTTCTGTGCTACGCTATTGACAGATAAAAATATTAGAGCAACAAGGCTTATCAAAATTCTCATTATTATAATATATATGTAAAAACGACATTTTATTCTTCCTTTCAGAAAGATTGTGCAAAATTATTTGGCTTCTGCAGAACACGGAATACCTAAAACTAGGTATTTTTAGTTGTATAGGATTACCGTAAAATAGTTAATTTTATCAATTAGAATCATACTCTGAGCCATCAAAACGTATGCCTATTCGGGAAAAATGTTTTATTTATTCACTTCACGTACTGTTAATTCATTCTTTTCTGCAATCATATTTTTTGGCTTAATTTAAGATGTAACTATTAACTTTAGTCTTTGAGGATATAGTGATAATCAGTTAAATATTATAATTCAGCATTATAAATTTAATATTTACTGCTATGTTCTTATTTATCAGAAAAATAATTTATAACTAATATCGAACTCACGTTTCTGTAATGATAAAGAAAATGGTTCATGGTAATTTGCTATATTTGCATCCGTTATAACTATATATAATATACGGAGAAGTGATTTCAGTTGAGAATTTGAAGGTGGAATTCGGTGTCACTCCGCTATTTGAAGATGTGTCTTTCGTTATCAATAAGAAAGACCGCATTGCATTGGTGGGAAAGAATGGCGCCGGAAAATCCACCATGTTGAAAATATTGGCAGGTTTGCAGCGCCCCACGTCGGGCGTGGTGGCTGTGCCGCGGGAGATGACCGTTGGTTATTTGCCGCAAGTGATGGTGTTGAGCGATGGATGTACCGTAATGGAAGAAGCCGGGAAGGCTTTCGAGCACATTGTCGAAATGCAGGTTAATCTGGAGCGGATGAATCAGGAACTTGCTGACCGCACTGATTATGAATCGGAAAGCTATCACGCACTTATTGAGCGTTTCACGCATGAGAACGAGCGTTTCCTCATGATGGGGGGCACGAACTACCAGGCAGAAATTGAGCGTACGTTGCAAGGATTGGGATTCAGTCGTACTGATTTTGACCGTCCCACATCGGAATTCAGTGGTGGTTGGCGGATGCGTATTGAGCTGGCCAAACTTTTGTTGCGTCGCCCAGATGTGCTTTTACTTGATGAGCCGACCAACCATTTGGACATCGAGAGCATCCAGTGGCTTGAAAACTTCCTGGCCACACGGTGCAATGCCGTTGTGTTGGTGAGTCACGATCGCGCTTTTATTAATAATGTGACGACACGCACCATAGAGATTACTTGTGGTCATATCTATGACTACAAGGTGTCTTATGATGAGTTTGTGAAACTCCGGAAGGAACGTCGTGAGCAACAACTCCGTGCTTATGAGAACCAGCAGAAACAGATTCAGGATACAGAAGAATTTATTGAGCGTTTTCGCTACAAGGCGACTAAAGCCGTGCAGGTGCAGAGCCGTATCAAGCAGTTGGAGAAAATCGTTCCCATCGAGATGGACGAGGAGGATAATTCTTCTTTGCGCTTGAAATTTCCACCGACTCTGCGTAGCGGCAACTATCCGGTGATTTGCGAGGATGTGTGCAAGGCGTATGGCAACCATGTGATATTCAACCATGTGAATCTGACTATCAAGCGAGGTGAAAAAGTGGCTTTTGTCGGGAAGAATGGCGAAGGAAAGACTACTTTGGTGAAATGTATTATGGGTGAGATACCTTTTGAAGGGATGCTCACCATCGGACACAATGTACAAATCGGTTATTTCGCACAAAACCAGGCACAACTTCTTGATGAAAACCTGACGGTGTTTGACACCATCGACCGGGTGGCTGTAGGCGACATCCGCATGAAGATACGTGACATTCTGGGTGCATTCATGTTTGGCGGCGAAGCATCGGAAAAGAAAGTCAAGGTGCTTTCCGGTGGTGAACGGAGCCGGCTGGCCATGATACGCTTGCTTCTCGAACCGGTGAATCTGCTTATCTTAGACGAACCGACCAACCATCTGGATATGCGTTCGAAAGATGTGCTCAAGGATGCCATCCGTGATTTTGATGGCACGGTCATTGTGGTAAGTCATGACCGTGAGTTTCTTGACGGACTGGTGACCAAGGTCTATGAGTTTGGAGGTGGACGTGTGCATGAGCATCTCGGAGGTATCTATGACTTTCTGCAAAAAAAGAAAATAGATTCGTTGAGCGGGCTTCAACAGATTGCTCCTTTGTCGACATCGACCGTTGTCGTCAAGCCGGAAGCTTTGCAGGCATCGGAGTCTAAGTTAACCTATGAGGCCCGGAAAGAACAGACGAAGAAAGTGCGCAAGATGGAGAAGATCGTGGCTGATTGCGAAATGCGTATTGAAAAGCTGGAGAGTGAGATAGCTGCCCTTGAAGCACAAATGGCGACTCCCAAAGGAGCCTCAGAAATGAAGCTCTATGAACGGCATATGGCATTAAAAAAGGACATGGATGCTGTGGTGGAAGAGTGGGAGAGTGCCTCTTTGGAACTGGAAGAACTGAAAGAATAAACCAAATAATTATTTTATGAAAATCAAGTATTGTTTACCCATCGTCACAGTGGCAATGTTCACGCTTGCTTCTTGTGGCAACAAACCGGCTGTCCTGACTGCCGGTATTGACTTGGCCGACTTGGATACGACAGCCGTGCCGGGCAATGATTTTTACCAATATGCTTGTGGTGGTTGGATAAAGAGCCATCCACTGACAGCGGAGTATTCGCAATTCGGCACTTTTAATGAGTTGGGCGAGAACAACCGCAAGCAGCTTCATGACATTGTCACCTCGTTGGCCGCTCCAGAAGCAGAGAATGCACCGGGAAGCATCGAACAGAAGATAGGTGACTTGTATAATATAGTAATGGATTCTGTCCGCCTGAACAACGAAGGCATGGAACCCGTGCGCACCGATATGGGAGCCATTCGTGTCATTAGGGAGAAAGACCAGATTCTTCCCACAATGGACTTGATGATGATGAAAGGTGTGCCAGGTTATTTTGGTACCTACATTAGTACTGACATGAAAAACAGCACCATGAACCTCGTGGGTATCTGTCAGGGAGGTATTACGCTGGGTGAGAAAGAATACTATTTGGATAATGATGCTAAGACAAAAGAAATCCGTGAGAAATATAAAGATTATATTGTCAACCTGTTCAAACTTTTTGGTGTGGACGAGTATAATGCGAAGTGGAACATGGAGGCTGTCTTGGAGATCGAGACTCGTCTGGCAAAGGCTTCACTTAGCGCCGTTGAATTGCGCAATCCAGCCAACAGTTATCACAAGATGACGATTGAGGAACTGAAGAAGGAAGTGCCGGGCATCAACTGGGACGTGCACTTCCAGGCTCTCGGCATTGACAGCCTGAAAGAACTTAGTCTCGATCACCCAAAGTATTTAAAGGAAGTGTCTGACATATTAAATAAGGTAGACCTTGACAAACAGAAGGCTTACATGACTTGGAAACTCATCAATAGCGCTGCCGGTTGCTTGAGTGACGAAATCGGAGAAGAACAGTTCAATTTCTTCGGTCGCGTAATGTCCGGGCAACAAGAGCGGTCACCTCGCTGGAAACGTGCCGTGAATACCGTGGAAGGCTGCTTGGGCGAGGCATTAGGACAGATGTATGTGAAAAAGTATTTCCCGGCCGAAGCCAAAGAGCGCATGACCGCGCTGGTGAAGAATTTGCAGACGTCTTTGAAGGAACGCATTCAGGTGCAGGAGTGGATGAGTGACAGCACAAAGGCGAAAGCCATCGAGAAGCTAGATGCTTTCTATGTGAAGATTGGTTATCCCGACAAGTGGACCGACTATACGGATCTCGTCATCGACAAGGAATCCAGCTTTTGGGTGAATGCACAACGTGCCAACATGTTCGCTTGGCGCAAGATGGTGTCCGAGAAGTATAACAAACCTGTCGATAGAGACGAATGGTATATGACTCCGCAGACAGTCAATGCTTACTATAACCCCACAACCAATGAAATCTGTTTCCCTGCCGGCATCCTGCAACCGCCTTTCTTTGACATGGCTGCTGATGATGCTTACAACTACGGAGCCATTGGCGTCGTGATTGGCCATGAGATGACTCACGGATTTGATGATCAAGGTCGTCAGTTTAATAAGGAAGGTAACTTCATCGATTGGTGGGAGCCAAGCGATGCTGAGAACTTTAAGGCACGTACACAAGTGATGGTCGACTTCTTCAATAATATCGACGTCCTGCCCGACTTGAAGGCCAACGGTCAGTTGACTTTAGGTGAGAACATTGCCGATCATGGAGGTCTTAACGTGGCTTTCCAAGCATTCAAGGCTGCGACGAAAGACGTACCGCTACCTGTGAAGGAAGGTTTTACGCCTGAGCAACGCTTCTTCCTGGCCTACGCCGGTCTGTGGGCTTCTAACATTCGCGATGAGAAAATCCGCAACTTGACCAAAAGTGATCCTCATTCACTCGGCCGCTGGCGTGTGAACGGTGCCTTGCCTCACATCGACGCTTGGTATGAGGCGTTCAACATCACAGAGAATGATTCACTTTATGTTCCTAAGGACAAGCGTGTCAGTATCTGGTGAGATTATCTGATTTAGGGATATTTCAGTAAATGTCATTTGAAAATAAGTTGGCATATGAGATGATTGCTGTCTGTCATTCTCATATGCCATTTTTATTGTCTGTTTTTTCTTCATCAATGTGGCTGGTCATATTTTTGTGAAGAAGCTATCAGACTTCTTCTGATTTTGTCTGCAAATATGTCATGCGCCTTATTCAGCCTGCTTTTGATCTTGTCTATTATCAGTACGGCACAAAGAAAATCCACAGGATTTCTGTCTTTCTGTTCCGTGTCTTTATTTTTGAGAGTTTACCTCTGAGAACCTTCCTTAACGGCTCGTCCTTTGCAATCCTTCCCTTGTGAACAAAACTGGTGATTACATGTGGATATTCCATATTTCGTGCAGAACATCCGGTAGTGTATGTTGCCGTTGAGATGTTCCACCAGCTGTCTGTCGGAGAATCCGGTGTAGGCTTTCAGGACCATAAGGGCAATCTTTGCCAGAGGGCTAAAAATGTTCCTGCGTCCAAGACGCTGTTCCGACAAGCCTATGGCTTTTGCCATACGGTCAAACGGGAAAACTGAGTGAAGCCTGCCCAGTTCACTCTCATGAAAACTCTTGCGATATTTTTCCAGAACATCAAATTCTGTAAAGCCCAAAGTGGGCTGTATTTCCGAAATATTTTGTATCTTAGCCATATCTTTGTTGGGGGATTTCCCCCGTTTTGGCTGCCAAACCTTATTTTCGGGGGAATAT
>CAZOKL010000113.1:0-6294 GCA_964580305.1 uncultured Bacteroides sp. | reverse complement strand
TTGTTCCTCATATAACTATTTCTGAACTTGTCGTTTTAAAGTCCTGATAGTAGAAAGGGGATATTGGATTCTTTTATTTCTTAAAGAAATCTTGAACTTTTTCGTTCGGAACCATTTGTTCATCAAAAATATAAGCACCACTCTTCGGTGATTTTACCATTTTAATTACTTTGGTGTAAGAACGTCCTTCTTTGCCTGTTTGTAAGGTTGCTACTGTTTTCTTTGCCATAGGGTTCTATTATTTAATTTCTTTGTGAACTGTAACTCTTTTCAGGATTGGGTTATATTTCTTCAGTTCCAATCTCTCCGGTGTATTTTTTCTGTTTTTTGTAGTGATATAGCGAGAAGTTCCCGGCATTCCACTCGCTTTGTGTTCTGTACATTCGAGGATGACCTGTACTCTATTACCTTTTGCTTTCTTTGCCATATTTTAATCTCCCTTAATTTTAGCCGATTACTTTAATGGTTTTCCAATCACAATAACCTTTGGCTACAGCATCGTTCAAAGCAGCATCCAAACCTTTCTTATTAATAAGACGAAGACCTGCAGCGCAAATGTTCAAGCTAATCCAACAGTCTTGTTCTACATAGTAGAATTTCTTCGTAAACAAGTTCACATCAAAAGTACGTTTGGTCCTTCTCTTTGAGTGTGAAACATTGTTGCCAATCATGGCTTTCTTTCCGGTAATTTGACAAATTTTTGACATTGCTATCTTATTTTATAGTTTCTTTTTTGTTTATCTCAAACAGCGTGCAAAATTAAGGCATTTATTCCTAACAAACAAGCAATTCGCTTAAAAAGTACGCTTTATGCTATTCGTTATTTTCGTCTTCTCGAATTAATGTGAGCAATAATGCCAAAGCTGCTTGAGTTGCCCGAGCTATGTTAATTTCCCGACCATAATCTCCTTCCAGTTTCTGGGTGAGTACTTTGTTCTTGTTTCCGGCTGCCACCCATATGAGTCCAACGGGCTTCTCGGAAGTGCCTCCACCGGGGCCCGCTATGCCCGAAGTGGCAACAGCAAAGTCTGTTTTGAGCACGTTCATTGCTCCTTTGATCATTTCCGTGATGGTTTCTTCACTGACAGCTCCATAGGTTTCCAGTGTCTCATGGCTTACGTGCAGCATGTTTTCTTTGACTTCATTGGAATAGCCGACTACTCCACCTTTATAAAACTGTGAACTACCGGGAACGGAAGTTATAGCTGCGGCAACGTTGCCAGCAGTGCAACTTTCGGCTGTTGACAATGTGGAACCGTTTTTCCACATCAAATCATTGATTTCTCTGCTTATAAACTTCGTTTCTAATGACATGGTCTTACATTTTTTACAAACCAACTCGTGAGTAAGCCGGCTTATCAATGGAACAAAAATCTTTATCTAAATATTTAAAATATCCGGTTATGGCGATCATGGCAGCATTGTCTGTCGTATAACTGAATTTGGGTATGTAGATGTTCCAGTTATATCGTTTTGCATAATCATGAAAGGCATTCCTTAATCCAGTGTTTGCCGATACGCCTCCTGCCACGGCAACTTCTTTGATGTTCAGGTCTTTGGTTACCTTGTTGAGCTTACTCATTAAGATGTCCACAACAGTGGCCTCCAATGAGGCTGCCAGATCTTCTTTGTGATGTTCTATAAAGTCCGGGTCGTCCTTAATCCAGTTACGGAGTGAATAGAGGAATGAAGTCTTTAGTCCGCTGAAACTGTAATCATAACCCGGGATATGGGGCTTGTTGAATGTGAAGGCCTTGGGATTTCCCCGACGGGCCAGACGGTCGATAATCGGGCCTCCGGGATATCCCAGCCCCATCACTTTGGAGCATTTGTCAATGGCTTCACCTGCTGCGTCGTCAATGGTCTGTCCCAAGACTTCCATGTTGTTATAAGACTTGACTAGGATGATTTGCGAGTTCCCGCCTGATACCAATAAGCAGAGGTAGGGGAATTTAGGTTGTGCCGTGTCGTTGACCGATTCTTTGATGAAATGGGCCAATACGTGTGCTTGTAGGTGATTGACATCAATCATCGGGATATTCAATGCGAGTGCTAACCCTTTTGCAAATGAAACGCCCACAAGCAACGAACCCATGAGCCCGGGGCCACGGGTGAAAGCGATGGCACTTAACTGTTCTTTAGTGACATTGGCTCGTTTTAATGCTTCATGCACCACAGGAACAATGTTTTGCTGATGAGCGCGTGACGCCAATTCCGGCACAACTCCTCCGTAGGCTTCATGCACAGCCTGGCTTGCCACGACATTTGAGAGCAGGATGCCATTTTGGATGACTGCGGCCGAGGTGTCATCACAAGATGATTCTATGCCTAATATAATTGTATCCATAAATATCTCGCTAATCTTCGCAAAAATAATAGTTTTCGGTGTATTTATAGAAATTTAATATGTCAAAATTTCCAAACCATGTTCTGTCATGACGAAAGTGTGCTCCCATTGCGCCGAGGGCAATTCATCTTCTGTCACCACTGTCCAGCCATCCTCTTCATCGATGAAGACTTTCCATGTGCCCATATTAATCATGGGTTCGATGGTGAACACCATGCCGGGAACTAGCAGCATACCTGTTCCTTTTTTTCCGTAATGTTCCACATTGGGCTCTTCATGGAATTTCAGGCCAACACCATGTCCGCAGAGGTCGCGGACGACAGAAAATCCGTTTTTATGTGCATGTTTGGCTATGGCATGTCCGAGGTCGCCAACGAAACAATAAGGTTGGGCCGTCTTCATGCCGATTTCCAGGCATTCTTTAGCCACTCGGACGAGTTTTTCCTTTTCTGTGGTCGTTTTGCCAATGATGAACATGCGTGAAGCGTCAGCATAATAGCCGTCAAGGATGGTCGTACAGTCAACATTGACAATGTCGCCTTCTTTCAGAATTTCACATTCGTTCGGGATTCCGTGGCAGACCACTTCGTTAATGGATACACAACAACTTTTTGGGAATCCTTCATACCCCAGGCACGCCGGGATGGCATTATGGGCGATGGTGTAGTCGTAGACCAGTTTGTCAATTTCGGCTGTACTCATACCTGCATGAATTTCGCTTGCCACTAAGTCCAATATGCCGGTGTTGATAACGCCGCTTCGACGGATTCCTTCGATTTGCTCGGGTGTCTTGATCAGTTCACGAGTCGGCACGAGGCAACCTTTATTTTGATAATATAAAATTCTCTTGTCCATCTCGGTGGGTTCTTGCCCTTTGATGAGGTGCCACCGATTTCTTTTCTTATGAAACATAGTTTTATGTAATTAGTCCTGCTATAAATAATATAAAAGGCGGGTGGCTGCTGTTTGCTTGTTTGAAAAGCATCTATTTATTCTTCAAACAAACTGTCCAATCCGTCTGTGCCGGTGGTGTGGTGTTCCATGTCGGAATTCATGATTGCACAAGGGTCGAAGCCTTCCGGAATCTCAAACTTTTCATCTTGAGAGTAGCCGAGACTCTTGTCTGCAAAGACTTTATTCATATAAATGGCCCATACGGGTAGAGCCATTGATGCTCCTTGACCGTAATACATGGTGTCAAAGTGAATGTCGCGGTCTTCGCCTCCGACCCATACGCCGGAAACCAGCGAGGGGGTGAATCCCATGAACCACCCGTCGGAATTGTTGTTTGTCGTTCCTGTCTTTCCACCCATGTCGGCTGTTATGCCATAGCGAAAGCGGACACGTCCGCCTGTGCCTTCATTGATGACAGCGCGGAGCATGATGAGCATCTTGTAGGCACTCGATTCACTGATTACTTCCTGCATGGCGGGAGAAAACTCTGCCAGCACATTGCCATCGCTGTCTTCGATGCGGCTAACAAACACCGGGGATGTGCGGATACCTTTGTTGGCAAAAGCGGTGTAGGCACTCACCATTTCCCCCACGGAAATCTCACACGGGCCGAGGCAAAGCGACGGCGTGGGTTGGATGTCTTTGTTGAGCACACCGAAGTTGTGTATCAGCCGAACCAAGGCATAGGGATTCAGTTTGCTCATCAGGTAGGCGGAAATCCAGTTGTTGGAGTTGGCCAAACCCCATTTCAGGGTCACCATTTCTCCATATTGTTTGTTGGAAGAGTTACGCGGTGTCCATGTCTCTCCGGTTTCGGTCACTAAGGTTTGTTCCACGTTGCGGGTTTCGTCGCATGGCGAAAAGCCGTTTTCCATGGCAAGTGTATACAGGAAAGGTTTGATGGTCGAACCGATTTGACGACGCCCCACCATGGCCATGTCATATTGGAAATGTGTGTAGTTCGGTCCGCCCACGTAGGCTTTCACATATCCCGTGTGCGGGTCCATTGACAGAAAGCCCACGCGCAGGAAATGTTTATAATAGCGTATGGAATCCATCGGGGACATCAAGGTGTCTATGTCGCCTTGGTAGGAGAATACGGTCATTTCCTGCTTCGTGTTGAATGCTTCCCGGATGTCTTCATCGCTGTATCCGTTTTTCTTCATGATGCGATATCGGTCACTTTGCCTCATGGCGCGTTCCAATATCTTGTTGACATCTTCACTTGTGATTTGATTGGTGAAAGGAGCCGTTTTTCGTCCTTTCTTTTCATTGAAGAACTGCGGTTGCAGATACATGGCTACGTGTTCCTGCACAGCCTCTTCGGCATAGCGTTGCATGCGTGAGTCGATGGTCGTGTAGATTTTCAGTCCATCGGTGTAAAGGTTGTAGTTGCTACCGTCTTTTTTTCTGTTCTTGTTGCACCAGCCGTAAAGCGGATTGTTCTCCCACGCCAGCGAGTCTTCATAATATTGTTGCATTTGCCAGCTCCGGTATTCACTTAGCACCGGTTTTTTGGCCGTCAGTATCCGGCGCAGGTATTCCCGAAAATAAGTGGCTTGTCCTTCCTTATGGTCCACGCGGCGGTAACGAAGCTTCAGGGGCAAGGCTTTTAGTGAGTCGGCCTCGTGATGAGTCAGGTGTCCGGCTTTGCACATCTGGTCGATGACCACATTGCGACGTCTGCGGGCACGTTCGTTGTGACGCACAGGATTGAAATACGACGGGTTCTTGCACATGCCCACCAATGTTGCTGCTTCTTCCACTTTCAAATCTTTCGGTTCTTTGGAGAAATAAGTGTTGGACGCCGTTTTGATGCCCACGGCATTGTTAAGGAAGTCGAAGTAGTTGAGGTATAAGGTCAGAATCTCTTCCTTCGTGTAGAAACGTTCCAGCTTGACAGCTATGACCCACTCGATGGGCTTTTGCAACATGCGTTGCATGGTGTTTTCGGCCACGTCGGAATATAGCTGTTTGGCCAACTGTTGGGTGATGGTGCTTCCGCCTCCGGCGCTGGTTTGCATGAGGATGCCGCGCTTGATGATGGCGCGGAACAAAGCGCGGGCATCAATGCCGGAATGTTCCTTGAAACGGATGTCCTCCGTATCAATGAGTGCATGAATCAGGTTGGGCGACAGTTCGTCATAGCCCACAAAAACGCGGTTGTCTTTACTATATGAATAGGTGCCCAGCATTTTCCCGTCGGCGGTGATGACTTCAGAAGCAAATCTGTTTATAGGGTTTTCCAGTTCTTCCACGGGTGGCATGTAACCAATCCAGCCCTTGGCAATGGCAAAAAATACGACACCTGTCGCTAATGTGACAACGATTAGTATGCTCCACATCGCGATCAATATTTTTTTTCTCATAACAAACCAACTAGTTCAATGTTTAAAATATCTACTTGATTGAATCCACAAAACTACAATAAATCATCGAACTAATCGAAAAACGGCAAAGAATTATAGCTTTAATATGGTTTATTAAAGAGAGAGGCAGAGTCAGCCGGCAAGTAGTGAAAACTCCTTTAAACCACGGATGAATGCAACGGAACTGATAATAAGAAACCATAGCAAGGCAAGCTATGCCACACTCCATTGCATCTTTTTACTGAACGAAATGTCTTTTATTCCGTCATTTTACACCGTTTATTTGGTCGTTGTGCTTCAACGAAGTATCTCGTTTGATATCTGCTTTTTTGCCTTTAACCAATGTGTATGAAATGTTTACACCTACATATCTTGTTCGTATGTAGTTGAACTTCATGGCAGAGAAATCGCTCATTATTGTATGCGTGCGAAGCTTTGCGTATTTCTGGAATGGGGTTGAGAACTCCAAGTTGGCTGTCAAGCGTCCTTGCAACCAGCTTTTGCCCATCGTTAGAGAATATAGAGTTATGGCGTTGACGGTGCTGAACGGTTCCGGTACTTGTTTAAAGTGCATCACATTGCCCCCAATACGCCAACTCTTTGGCAGATAATAGTCTATCCATC